>JBIKOQ010000225.1:0-3884 GCA_044357955.1 Burkholderiaceae bacterium
GTCTTTCAGCACGATCTCAATCTCTCTGGAAAGACGATCAATAATGGCCTGAGGCGTTTTTGCGGGAGCAAAGACGCCCACCCAGGCACTGTACTCAAAGCCCGGTAAGCCAAGCTCCGCAACGGTCGGCAGATCAGGGGCTTGCTGAACCCGCGTCAAACTCGTCACGCCTATCGAGCGAATCTTATCGGCTTTGATATTGGGCACAGAGGTTGCAACGGGTTCGCACACGATCTGAAGTTGCCCACCCATCAAGTCATTGAGTGCTTGTGGGGAGCTTTTATAGTTAATCATTTTCAGATCAATGCCCGCCATCGTACGGAACATTTCCATACAGATTTTAGAGCCCACTGTCGCGGTCCCGTAGTTCAGCTTGCCCGGATTTTCTTTCGCATAGGCAATAAATTCTTTTAGATTTTTTGCAGGGACATTCGGATTAATCACCAGCACGTTATAAAAATCTTTCAGCGCCATGGATACCGGTGCGAGATCATTGATAGGATGGAAGGGTAGGCTCTTACGCAAGTGAAAGTTAGCCGCCAATGTCGTGCTTGAGCCGAGCACAAGCGTATAGCCATCGGGATCCGCCTTGGCTCCAGCGTTGACTCCAATTACGCCTTCAGCACCCGGTCGATTTTCCACAATGACTTGCTGCCCCAACCGCTGAGACAACTTAGCGGCGACAACGCGTGCCACCACATCGGTCGCACCACCCGCTCCCAACGGCACAATAAGTTTGATCGCCTTAGATGGATAAACATCCTGAGCGATTGCAGCACTCGCAAAAGCAGACGTTGTGATAACAACAGCGCAGAGTGTTTTGAAAATACGTTTCATATTAGTCTCCTGGTTGGATATGGACTCTTTTGAGCTCTCTTATCTTTGTAAAAAAAATCAAACTGTCGGGGTCGCCCCACCATCTAAGGGTAAAACAATACCATTAAGGTGTCTGGCATACGGGCCCACCAGCCACAAGACCGCTTGGGCGACATCTTCAGGCGTGCCTTTTGTAGACATAAAAAGCGGATTTGCAGAAGGACTAGAGACCAGTTTTTCAGCCAAGGCATCAAAACGGTCTGAAGCAATAGGGCCTGGTGCAATCGTGTTCGCCCGAATGCCCTGATCCTTGTATCGGTCAGAGATCCCCTTTGTTAATAAATTAACGGCTGCATTCATGCACCCGCCAGGTAAGTGTGCAGGCGAAGGCAGTTTTCCTGCCTTACCAGAAATATTGATGATCACGCCCTCACCCGCTTTAATCATCGTCGGTAACACAGCTCGCATCGAGCGCACATACACCATCAACTTATTTTGAAATGTTCGTTCCCAATCATCGTCCATCAAATCAAGAAATTCACCAAACGTCGATGAAGCGGTTGAATTGATCAAAATGTTTATTTTTCCTGACTGTCGAACAATCTCTCGTGCAGCATGTATCACCTCGTCCGCGCTGGTGGCATCCAGGATACGTACTCTCGCTTGGCCACCTGCTTGTGCGATCCTATCTTGTAGCGCATCGAGTTTCTCTCTATCGCGACCACTTAGCCATACGGTGACACCTTGCAGCGCAAGCAGCTCAGCCACTGCAGAGCCTATCGCACCAGAGGCGCCTAATACCCAGGCACACTGACCATCTAGTGCATCGTTGCCACGCATAACCTGGTGAACGTATGTCATCAACGTACTCCTTCATCGCTTCTATTCAACAGTGAGCCTCTTTTAGACGATCGCAATCCGAACAAAAGAGATACCGCTAGTACACCATGATTAATCTTAAAAGGCTGCGGCGGCTCGCCCAAGTCGATCCTTGATTCCCAGCCATTCGGGAGTATCTGGCACATCTTCCCACAGCATAAAAGCATAATGATTCTGATCTAACGCACGCAGCGTTGCATATAGGGCATATCCATACGCCTGAGGCTGAGTAGGCATTGAAACCCACTCAATGCTTTCATGCTGAGGATGTGAATCTTGATCGATGCTGTGTGTCACACACACTATTTTTTTCGTTGTATGCGACAGCTGTTGCAGCGCGGCGGACATGATCCCTGTTCGATTGACAAGTTTGATCGGGGTTTTTGGCGCGTAATGCGACTTGAGTGCACCTGACACACGGGGTGCCTGCGCATCAGGTTGGGCAACAGGTCTCTCCAATATCTGCGAAATTTGTTGCGCCGTCACATAACCCGGTCGTAAAAGCACAGGACCGACCCCTTGACTGAGGCGCGATAGATCAATAATGGTCGACTCGATGCCAACTTCGCTAGAGCCACCCTCAAGGATTAGCATGCCTGCAGCGACAAGTTCGGGAAACTCATCGCGAACGTGTGAAGCTTGTGTAGGCGAGACTTGACCGAATTTATTCGCGGAAGGTCCCGCGATACCACCCTGACCTGAGGGCTTGCCCGCCGCAAACGCGCGAATCAGTCTTTGAGCGATAGGAAGAGAAGGGCAACGCAGTCCCACACTATCTTGCCCTCCGCTCACCACATCGGAAATATGCGCTGCCCGTTTGAGAATGAGGGTCAGAGGACCCGGCCAAAACGCATCAATCAGCGCGAGCGCCTCGTCAGGCACCGAAGCCGCCCAATATGACAAATCCGCCTCGGGCGCTACATGCACAATCACAGGATGATTGGAAGGACGTCCCTTGGCTTGATAGATGCGCTCAACCGCTTCGCGACTTTCTGCATCTGCGCCCAATCCATAAACGGTCTCGGTTGGGAAGGCGACCAGACCACCTTCGAGCAAGACTTGAGCAGCCTGATGGATCTCAAGGTCGGAGGCGGTGTTCACTGAGTCGGATGTCACGCAGCCATCACTCAGAGCGTTGCCGCAACAGGCAAACGCAAGACCTGCACCACTTGGTTGGCATGGGTCACGGCCTCAGCAATCGTCTTGCCCGTGCAGTTGACATGGCCCATCTTGCGTGCACGACGCGCTTCGCGCTTGCCATACAGATGCAAAGACGAACCCGGCACTGCCAGCACCTCCGCCCAATTAGGCTCGGCTTGCGTCTCATCGGCACTCGGATACCAGACATCACCCAAAATATTCAGCATCACAACGGGTGAGAGCAAACGCGTGCTGCCCAAGGGCAAACCAGCCATGACACGCGCCTGTTGCTCAAACTGGCTGGTCACACACGCATTCATGCTGAAATGTCCACTATTGTGCGGACGGGGAGCGATCTCGTTGACGAGCAACTGCCCATCGCCCAAGACAAAAAACTCTACGCACAGCACGCCTTCGTACTTGAGACCGCGTGCGATCGATAAAGCGGCGTCAGTCGCGCGCTCAGTCATCACAACCGCTTGCATATCCACCGTCGTCACTGCAAGAATGCCCTGCTCATGGACGTTGCGCGCCACAGGGAAGACCGCGCACTGACCATCCAAGCCACGCGCGAGCACGACCGAGAGCTCTTCTTTGAGATCGAGCATGGCTTCAAGTACACAAGGCACGCCACCACATTCAGCAAAAGCCTTCAGCGCCTCCTCCAGCGAGCGCACGCGCGCTTGGCCTTTACCGTCATAACCAAGACGAGCAACTTTTAAAATACCGGGAAACAAATGCGCGCCAGCAGCGCGCAAGTCTGACTCTGCCCGGATGGCGGCATACGGTGCGACCGCAACACCCTGACTGACGATGAAGGCTTTTTCTGCGATGCGATCCTGAACAATTTCGACTGCATGCGCACCCGGTGTCACACGACAATGCGCTGCCAAGGTCAAGAGACTTTGAGCGGGAACGTTTTCAAATTCGGTTGTGACGGCACGACAACGTTGCGCGAGCTTGATCAACGCCGTTTCATCATCGTAATCCGCTTGGATATGCAGATCGGCCACGGAAGCTGCAGGTCCTTCTGAGGCAGGATCCAACAC
>JBIKOQ010000415.1:0-3849 GCA_044357955.1 Burkholderiaceae bacterium
GCGAAGCGACCGAGATAGGCCGGCAGAGCTTGTGGCAAGTCAGTGCAGCAGACGGTCACCATCGTCGCGCAGGAGCTCTTCAAGAATCAAGTGGTCGACCTCAGACTCCTGACTCCACAACACCATCAACGCGATGATTTTGATCTTTTGAAGCGACACTGGACCCTCTGTTGTCGCCATGGCGCGGTCAATGACGATTTCTCGCAGAGCAGGGGACAGCGCCTCTGTGGTCTCAAGAAAGGTAATGAAACCTATCGCTTGAGAGCCAAGGTGTTGCAGTTCATAATCAGCGTAGGCACGGAAACCATCTCCAGGCGTCTGGGCTAGATCCACACACTGTTCAGTCGTTTCGGCCAAACCAACCAGCCAACCCAACGCCTCGTCAATATCAGTATGCTCAAAACCGGCGGCAGCGAGCCGTTTGGCTAGCACATCGGCCGACGGACAGGCCTCGGGGGTGTAATAGTTCTCAAACAGGTAAACCAGGATATCGAACATGGCAGCTACGGCTCCTGTTTTAACCGGGATCTGTCAGACCCCACATGTGAAATAACTTTACCCTTAAATATAGAAAACAACAAACGCTATCTTAATTGACCTTAAAAATCATGTAACCGCCGCGGGCGCCGAACGCTTGACAAACTGTGAAAGCACTACGGGTAAGGCCAAGACAAGACCGGCCAATCCACTTTGCCACCCTGGCGCAATAAACAACAACGCCGCCAAAGCAAAGATCCAACGCTCCCACGCCTTCATGTGCGTCAGAAAATAGCCGGAAAAAGCGGCGGACAAAAATACCAGCCCAACAATGGCGCCGCTCAGCGTGATGAAAAACTCCTCCCATGTGAACCCTTTAAGGACAAGCAATAAAGAGGGTGAAAAAATAAACACGAATGGCACTAACAGCTTGCTAATGCCCAACATAAACGCCGTATTCCCAGTTTTAAACGGATCACTGCCCGCCATGCCTGCTGCCGCATAAGCTGCCAAGGCAACCGGAGGCGTGAGATCCGCCAAAATGCCAAAATAAAACACAAACATGTGCGCCGCCAATGGCTGAACACCCAGCTGCACTAGCGTAGGTGCCGCGACAGTGACCATGATGATGTAATTTGCTGTCGTCGGGATCCCACATCCCATCAAAATACATACAAGACCTGTAATCGCCAGTGCCGCAATCAACGTCAAAGTCTGCATATTCACCAGAAAATCTGGCAAGACCGCTGCTGCTGCCCCTGCGATCGCCTGCGAAGCGGCGATCACAATGAAAGACACTTTAAAACCCACACCCGTCAACGTGACCACACCAATCACGATACCGACCGTCCCTGCAGCGGCACCGACCGCCAATGCGTACTTGGCACCCGTTTCAAAAGCATCGTAAAGGTCACGCCATCTCAGGCGCTGTACGGGGTTGAGCAGCCCCACCACGATACACGCCGTGATGCCGGCAAACGCTGCGAGATAAGGCGTTCGACCACTCACGAGCACACCAATCAAAACCACCAACGGGATCAGTGTTGGCCAGCGTTTGCGAAAGGACTCTTTTAACTTCGGCATTTCCTCTTCGGTCAAACCACGCAAATTTTGCCGCTTGGCCTCGAAATGCACCTGCATGAACATACCAAAGAAATACAAAAAAGCAGGGAAGGTCGCAGCCAGCGCAATATCGCGATAAGGGATATTTAAAAACTCGATCATCAAAAATGCCGCGGCACCCATAATCGGTGGCGTGATCTGCCCCCCCGTACTCGACGCCGCCTCAACACCTGCAGCAAAGTGCCGTGGATAACCCACACGAATCATCGCGGGAATCGTGAGCGAGCCCACCGTCACAGCATTAGCGATCGATGAGCCTGACAACATCCCAAACATCGCCGAACCGAACACGGAAACCTTGGCAGGCCCACCCGCATAACGTCCTGCAACCGCTGAGGCTACATCAAGAAATAATTGACCCAAACCGATACGCGTAGCTAACACGCCAAACAACACAAAATGAAAAACATAGGTGGCCACGACGCCGATTGCGACACCGTAGACACCTTGGCTGGTGAGATATAGGTGATTCACAATCTGTGACCAATTGTTTCCCGCATGCTTGAGCAAGCCCGGAAACTCCCGACCAAACATCGCGTAGATCATAAAAACAATCGCAATAATGGGTAGCGGCCAACCCATCGCACGACGCGTGCCTTCGAGCAAGCCCACGATCAAGATCGTACCCATAAAGACATCAACCTTGTCTGGGTTACCGACCTTGAAGGCCAACTCCTCAAAAATATAGGGGATATACAAAACCGTGAGCGCCAACGCCAGCGCGATCAACCAATCAAACAAAGGGATGCCACCCGGTGACAGCCACGTCGATTTGGGCTCACGCTGATACGACCGCTTGCTAAAACCAAACACCAAAAAAATCAAGCTCAACACAAAAGCAAGGTGTACCCCGCGATGTGTCGACTCACGCAATAAACCAAAACCCGCCGTGTAATAGTGAAAGATTGACAGCGATACCAACAAAATAGAAACAATCCAGGTTGCGCCAGCGGCAAGCGGACGAAACCGTATTTCGGGATCAAATTGTTCTGTTAGTGCTTGGGCTTTCTTTTCATCTAATTGCATAACGGACTCGTAATAAACGGATGATCATGACGATCAAAATAAAAGGCGGTGTTTCGCATGCGCGCTCACCGCCTTAGGCACTTAAACATTCATCAAGGGTCCTGTATATCAAACCCATGACCCCTTAGCCTCTTATTTCAACAGGCCTTTTTCTTTGTAAAACTTCTCTGCGCCAGGATGAAAGGGAATGCCTGCGCCCATGACGGCGTTGGACAGAGTAATCATCTTGCCTTTGGAATGACCGGCGGCTAACGCCTTTTGAGCCGCATCAGAGTAAACCGCCTTCACGATTTCGTAAACAACCGCCTCAGGTTGCTTCGCAGACGTCACCCACTGCGCATTCACAGCGATCGTTTTGACTTCACCAACACCTTGATAAGTGCCCGCAGGAATCACATCGGGTGTAAAAAAGCGCTGTGTCGAGCGCAACTTATCAATTTCAGGACCTGCGATTGAAACCAGCTCTACGCCTGCACCGCTTGAAACAAGCTCAGCAACCGCCGCAACGGGTGCACCCGCCACAATAAAGAATGCATCCAAGCCACCATCCTTCATTTTGTCACCGGCCTGGTTGGGCTTCATGTATTCGGCCTTGACGTCCTTGTCCGTCATGCCATAAGCACCCATGATCAAACGCACATCGACCAAGGTGCCTGAACCAGGCTCGTCCATGGAAACACGCTTGCCACGCAAATCGGCGACTGATTTAATCCCCGAGCCTTTACGTACGACTAAATGGATGCTTTCAGGATAAAGCGTTGCGATCAGTCTCAGATCTGTCGCCTTGGTCTTGCCGTCAAAAGTACCCGTGCCTGAATATGCCCAGTAAGCGACATCCGACTGGCTAAAACCAGACTCAAGCGAGCCACCCATGATACCGTTGACGTTAGCGACCGAACCGTTGCTGGCGACCGCAGACGCGATGAGCTTTCCTGGCTGTGTGACGAGGTTAGCAATCATGCCACCCACCGGATAGTAAGTCCCTGCCGTGCCGCCCGTACCAATACGGAAAAACTGCTGAGCCTGCGCGGGGGCTGCGACCACCGCAGCGAGCGCGGCTGCGCCTAAAACTTTAGCTAAAGATTTTAAAAACATAAAGTTACTCCCTGATTAAATAATCGGACGACAACATTGCTATTTTACTAGTACTTTTGCGTATTAAATGTAATGGTCTGCAACAAATGCCGCGCTTATGTCAGCTCGATGAGTGCTACCCCTTCGCTG
>JBIKOQ010000227.1:0-3841 GCA_044357955.1 Burkholderiaceae bacterium
CGCATGTGCATCGGCAGGGAGAATCTCAGGATTGGGATTGGCCAGCGCCAAGATCAGCGGACGCTTGGCCATGACCTTGACCATCTCGGGCTTGAGCACACCACCCGCGGACAAACCAAGAAACACGTCGGCCTCGCCAATGATGTCAGCCAATTTACGCGCGTCTGTTTTTTGAGCAAAACGTGCCTTGTCAGGGTCCATCAGAACCGTGCGTCCTTCGTACACCACGCCTTCGATATCGGACACCCAAATATGTTTAAGTGGCAAGCCGAGATCGACCATCAAATCCAGACATGCAAGGGCTGCTGCACCCGCCCCTGACACCACGACTTTGACCTTGTCGATATCTTTACCGACAACTTTCAAGCCATTAATAAACGCCGCCGACACGCAAATCGCCGTACCATGCTGATCATCATGAAAAACTGGGATGCGCATGCGCTCACGCAACTTGCGCTCGACCGTAAAGCACTCAGGCGCCTTGATGTCTTCGAGGTTGATGCCCCCAAACGTCGGCTCCAGACTCGCGATAATCTCAACGAGTTTGTCGGGATCCTGTTCATTGATCTCGATATCGAACACATCGATACCGGCAAACTTTTTAAACAATACCGCCTTACCTTCCATCACAGGCTTGGAGGCCAGCGCACCGATATTGCCCAGACCCAGTACCGCCGTGCCGTTTGTAATCACACCCACCAAGTTACCTCGCGCGGTGTAACGAAATGCATTGGCAGGGTCTATCACAATCTCTTCGCATGCCGCCGCCACGCCGGGCGAATACGCCAAGGCAAGATCCCGCTGGTTGGAGAGCATCTTGGTCGGCGCAATCGAGATTTTGCCCGGACGACCCTGCTCATGGTAATCAAGAGCGGCTTGGCGAAAAGTCTTTTCCATAACTGTAATGGCCCTTTATCAGGTCAATTGAATGGGTTGGATTCTAGCCCTTTTGCGGGAAGCGTCCGACCAAATACCCCCGTTGGATCAAGGGTCTGTTTGATAGCTTGATCAAGCTCAGTTGCAGCCTGCCTGATCGCAGGATCGACCGAGTCTTGTAACGATGGCAAGGGCTCGGTCACCATCGAAGCAGGCATGGGCTTTTGTAACCATAAGGCCTGCAACCATGCAAGACTACCACCATGACCTTGAAACAACCAAGCCAAATTCGGCGAATTGCCAGATTGCGGCATCAGGCCATCCAGACGATAACGCAAGGGCCAATCTTCACATTGTGCGCACAACACGGCTTGAGAAGATTGCGCCAGCTCGAACAGCCTAGGAATTTTCTTTTGTAAAGACAAGCTTTTGAGAGGTCTGCTCCCCGAAGCACCAAAGGGTCCGAGCATTTCAAGCGTACCATCCGAAAGCAATACTTCGGCCTGCACAATCCCGCTTCGCATGAGTCGACCGTCAAACGGACTCGCAAACCACTGCGCCAAGGTTTGATGCGCATGCGTGGCATCGAAAGTATCAGAGAAAAGACCCACGCCTTGCTGATGCAACGTCCACAGTGTTACGCCGGCATCCGCCCGCCACAACCCTGCTTCGGCGTCGATAAGCTCTAACTGCGCCCACTCCGCGCGCGAATCGACCCACAAGATCGGACGGCCTGGGTCCGGCTCGGCATCAGAGTTCAACAAAATAAGCTGCACCCCAAGCTCAAGGCACAAGACCTGCGCATGCATCACATCGATCGCACGGGCGGGTTTCAGCCAAGCCTGAGTGCTCTGATCCTCTTTGTCCCAGGTCACCGAACCCACGCACGTACGTGAAAGCCTGGCACAAAATTGCCCCCAAGGCGTCGCAGGTGTTCTGCGCCCAGTAAGAAAAGCCCTTCGAGAAGGTTGTGTAACCACTACAATTCTGCTCCTAAAGGGAGAATGGCACGATGACAGCACTTGCAGCACGCACCCACGATACAGTGACTTTTCACGCGGTCGAACTTCTAAAGGAAGCCTCGGCACTCACCCGTTCCGGGATCGACGTGATCAGCCTTGGTGTTGGAGAACCAGACTTTACCGCAGCGCCGGCTGTTGTGACAGCCATGGCAGAGGCCGCACGCAGCGGCAAAAGTGGCTATTGTCCTCCTGCCGGTCTACCCGAGTTGCGTGAAGCAATCGCCAGATTCTACGCCACCCAACTCGGTGCGCCCGTAGATCCGAGCCGCGTGATCGTCACCTCTGGCGCCAGTGGCGCACTTTTGCTTGCGGCCATGGCACTTGTCAACCCGGGGGACGAAGTCCTCATGCCTGACCCCTGCTACCCGCCCAACCGTAATTTTGTTGGTTCTGCGGGCGGCACCACCAAACTCATCCCCACCACGGCTGCGTCGCGCTTTCAACTCTCGGCCCGTGATATTGCACAACATTGGGGGCCAAAGACCCGCGGCGTCCTGATTGCTTCGCCCAGCAATCCGACGGGCACCTCGATCGAAAGAGAAGAACTCGCCCGTATTTTTAAAGAAGTGCGCGCGCGCCAAGGTTTTGTCATGATGGATGAAATCTATCTCAGCCTGTCTTACGATGGCCTGCGACAGTCTGCGTTGAGCTTGGATGACGACGTGATCATCCTCAATAGCTTTTCCAAATATTTCAACATGACCGGTTGGCGCCTTGGCTGGATGATCGTGCCCCCTCACCTTGTCGCTCCCATTGAAAAAATGGCAGCCAGTCTGGCGATTTGTGCGCCCACACTCGCGCAATACGGTGCGCTCGCCTGTTTTGAGCCTGAAACACTTGTTATATACGAAGAGCGCCGCGAGGCGTTTTGCAACAGGCGTGACTTTATCGTGCCTGCGCTTGAATCACTCAATATCAATGTGCCTGTCAAACCAGATGGCGCCTTTTACGTCTATGCTGATATTTCCGCGCATTCCCAAGACAGCAGCGCATTTTCACAAGCGCTTTTGCACATTGCGCGCGTCGCCGCCGTCCCAGGACTTGATTTCGGTCCAGCCCATGCCGCGAACACCATGCGTTTTGCCTACACCACGAGCCTTGAGCGTTTGCAAGAAGCCATGCATCGGATCAAAACCTATCTCGGTTAACCAAGAAGCACAGCCAGGAAGCACATCTTGAAATACAAAGACCTGAGAGACTTCATCTCGCAACTTGAGAAAAATAACGACCTCAAGCGTATTGATACACCCGTCTCAAGCTCTCTTGAAATGACTGAAATCTCAGATCGTGTCCTCAAAGCAGAAGGCCCGGCCCTGATTTTTCAACACACCATGCATGAGGGTAAAAAAAGTGAGATGCCAGTGCTCACTAACTTGTTTGGCACCCCAACACGGGTCGCACAAGGCATGGGTGCAGCAGACACTTCGGCGCTGCGTGACATCGGAGAACTGTTAGCCAGTCTGCGCGAGCCCGAGGCTCCCAAAGGCTTTAAAGACGCCCTTGCCAAAGTATCGATGCTCAAGGCTGCGCTTTGGGACATGAGCCCAAAAAATGTCCGCGGCGCACCGTGTCAAGACATCGTCTGGGAAGGCGACGATGTCGATCTCGCCAAACTGCCGATCCAGACCTGTTGGCCAGGCGACGTGGCACCCTTGTTGACCTGGGGTCTTGTGATCACACGCGGGCCCAACGCGCGCCGACAAAACTTAGGCATTTATCGACAACAAGTCATCGGTCGGAACAAACTCATCATGCGTTGGTTGTCCCATCGTGGCGGCGCGCTCGACTTTCGAGACCACGCGCTCGCGCACCCTGGCACACCCTTTCCGATCGCCGTAGCTCTGGGCGCAGACCCCGCCACCACCTTAGGTGCGGTGACCCCAGTACCCGACTCGTTGTCCGAATATCAGTTCGCAGGTTTGCTCAGGGGTGGTCGTACCGAA
>JBIKOQ010000226.1:0-3841 GCA_044357955.1 Burkholderiaceae bacterium
TCCCAATCTAACCGTCCGAGAACACCTCACGGCGTTTGCCGCGCACCGCAATCCCGAGATCACTGAACCTTGGGATGTCGAGAGGGTCTTTGAAATCTTTCCTCGTTTGCGCGAGCGGGCAGGCAATATGGGGAATCAACTTTCCGGTGGCGAACAACAAATGCTGGCGATTGGACGCGCGTTAGTGACCAATCCCAAACTTCTTGTGCTGGATGAAGCGACCGAGGGGCTTGCTCCTCTGGTGCGTGAAGAAATCTGGCAATGTCTTGCGCGCTTGCGCGAAAGCGGACAGACCATTCTCGTGATCGACAAGTATGTCGAACGTTTATTAAAGCTGGCCGATCGGCATGTGATTTTGGAGCGGGGTGCGGTAGTGTGGCAAGGGAGCTCCGCTGAGCTGGATGCCCAGCGGGATCTGTGGACACGCTATCTGGGCGTTTAGACTTTGGCTAAGCGCGCAAACACTTTGTCGGCAGCGGCGATTGTCGCGCTAATCACGCTGTCATCATGCGTCGAGGAAACAAAGCCTGCCTCGTAGGCCGACGGCGCAAAGTACACGCCTTCATCGAGCATGGCATGAAAGAACACCTTGAACATCTCGATATTGCTGGCAGATACTGCGGCGAGTGTGGTTGGGATGTCGTTTGAGAAATACAAACCGAACATACCGCCCTCGCTGTCCGCACTAAATGGGATGCCGTGTGCATGCGCGCGCTCGGTGAGTCCTTTGGTCAAGGCGCGTGTTTGTCTGTCTAGCGCTTCGTAAAAACCTGGTTGAGACAAGAGCTTGAGGGTGGTGATGCCAGCAGCGACCGCGACAGGATTGCCCGACAAAGTGCCTGCCTGATAAACACCACCCAGAGGGGCAATGTTTTTCATGACCTCGGCGCTTCCACCAAAAGCGCCGATGGGCATGCCGCCACCGATGACCTTGGCCAGAGTAGTGATGTCGGGCTTGATGCCGGTCAGGCCTTGAACGCCCTGGGGGCCGACTCGGAAACCCGTCATGACCTCGTCGAAAATCAACAAGGCGCCGTGCGCAGTACATTCGCTACGCAAGATTTCAAGAAAGCCTGCGATCGGCTTGACCATGTTCATATTGCCCGCAATCGGTTCAACGATGACACAGGCGATTTCTTTGCCATGCTGTTTAAACGCAGCTTTCACACCCTCGATGTCGTTGTAGTCGAGCACGATGGTGTGCGCCACAAACTCGGGTGGGACGCCCGCCGAAGTCGGGTTGCCAAACGTCAGGAGTCCTGAGCCTGCTTTGACTAATAGGCTATCTGCATGACCGTGGTAGCAGCCTTCGAATTTGATGATTTTGTTACGACCCGTCGCACCACGTGCAAGACGGATCGCTGTCATCGTGGCCTCGGTGCCAGAGCTCACGAGACGCACTTGTTCGAGCGAAGGCATGCGTTCGATCAACATTTCGGCGATGATGACTTCGGTCTCGGTTGGCGCGCCATAGGACAAGCCGTGTACGGCGGCATCCTGGACGGCCTTGACCACTTCGGGATGGGCATGACCAAGAATTGCCGGACCCCATGAGCCGATGTAATCAATGTAACGTTTGTCATCCGCATCCCAAAAATAGGGTCCTTGGGCGCGCGCGACAAAGCGCGGTGTACCGCCGACTGAACGGAAGGCCCGAACGGGAGAGTTGACGCCACCGGGGATGCTGCGACAGGCGCGTTCGAAAAGTTCAATGTTGCGTGACATAAAAAGTACTCCGTTCAAACGGGAAGAGAGGATGTGAAAAGAGGTGAAGCGGGCGGCGTCTGTCTAAAAGGCGCGGATAAGGCGCGCGCTGCGGCTTCGATATCGGGAGCGAGAAATAGGCTGCCGACGACGGCGATCGCATCGGCACCGGCGCGCGCCAAGGTCGAGGCTTGAGTAATACCGATGCCCCCGATCGCAACAACGGCGGGACGAGGCTCGCCCAAAGCTTGGCAAAGTGCTTGCCCCTCGGAGAGCACGCGCAGTGGCGCTGTCGGAGCGTGTGGTTTGGTGTTAGAGGCATACATGGCACCAAAGGCGATATAGGCAACTTGTAGCGTGAGTAAGCGTTGGGCGCGTTGCGGATCGGCATAACAGGAGACACCCAGGAGCATCTCAGGGCCGATTTCGCGGCGAACAAGCGCTGGATCATCATCATGCTGACCCACGTGCACGCCATGGGCGCCCAGCTCAAGCGCGAGGCGCCAGTCATCATTGATCAGAAACACCAGGCCGAGTTCGTTGCAAACCGGGAGTAAGGTCTGCGCCAAATGGCGGCGCAGTGCAGGCTCAGCGGTTTTGTGACGAAGCTGCAAGGCCTTCATGCCACCGCGTGCAGCGGCGCGTACCGCGAGCTCGAGGCGGGCGGCATCTTCCCAGTCGGGGGTGACGCCATAAAGGCCAGTGGGAAACTTAAGATTCGGTTGCATCAGAGAACAAGGACCCATTAAGGAGCGATCGGTATGCGTCGGGCGATCAGGTGCCCCATGCCTGGTTGAAAAGACTGTAACAGGGCTTGCCCCGCATGGGCGCAGGCCTGCTCTGCAGCGTTGGGGACGCTTAATCCGCGCGCCAGCAGGCAGGCGAGCGCCGTGGCGATCAGGCCACCTGAGTCGCGGGTCCGCTCTGAAAAGACCGGGCTTGGCCAGGCGATCGTTTCACTTTCAGGTCCAGTGAGCACGTGAGCCTGATGGCCTGGGCGCTGTTTGACCCCAGTCACAAGCACCCACTGGGCACCAATGGCTTGAAGCGCTTGGGCGCCTCCGGCGTGTCCGGAGGCCTCCATCACCTCGTCGCTAATCCATTGGGTCAGTCGACGTGCCTCAATGACGACAATATGCGCCTGGGGTACGAGCAACTCAATGACGGCGCCAATCAAGTCGTCCACCTCGTCCTCTTCTTCGGCAGGGGTTTCAGTGTCGATTTCCTGGGCGCCAAGATGTAAAACCAGAGGGATTTGACTGTAATCTGCGGCGATTTGTGCGACGGCGCTCACGGCAGCCACCGAGGAAAGTGCGCCGACTTTGATCGCTTGAACAGGGATATCCTCTAGTACGCAGCGCGCTTGGTCATCGATTTGCTCGGCGGAACAGGGGAAAACGGACTCGCTTTTGGCACTGTCTTGGATCGTAATGGCTGTCAGGGTAGAGACGGCGTGCCCACCGAGTGCGGCACAGGTGATCGCGTCCGCGGGCAAGCCATCCGAGCCGGTCGGGTCAAAAGGGCCGAAAAGGAGAGTAATGGGTGTTGCGATAGGTTGATTCATGTCAAAAAGACAAGCGATGTGTAGGCACGCATGGGTAGGTTTGGTTAAGATTGACCCCATTGTAAGAGATGACCCGTTTTACCTGTCCTTTTCCTTGAGGACTGACGGGTTCCACTAAAAGAGAGAAAGATGCGTACTTGGATGTGTTTAATTTGTGGTTGGATTTATGACGAAGAAACGGGCGTGCCCGAAGAGGGAATTCCTGCCGGTACGCGCTGGGAGGATGTTCCGCCAAACTGGGTCTGCCCCGAATGTGGTGCCCGCAAAGAAGATTTTGAGCTGATGGAGATCTGATCCACGCTTATGGACGCATCCCAACGCGCTGCCGAGACTGTGACCGACCTGTCAAATCAGTTTTTGATGGCGATGCCGGGCATGGTGTCGGGTGATCTGGCGGGAACAGTCATTTATTTGTGTGAGCACAGTTCAAAAGGCGCCTTAGGTCTTGTGATCAACCGGCCCACGGATTTGAGTGTCGCGGGCTTGCTTGAAAAAATCGACCTCAAGCTCGAAATCGCCCCTGGACAAAGCACTGAGCAACATCCTGCACATTTGCCAGCAGTATTTTTCGGT
>JBIKOQ010000312.1:0-3190 GCA_044357955.1 Burkholderiaceae bacterium
ACCCCAGCAATAACGACCCGCAATACAAGCGGGGGGCGTTCAGAGCAGAGCTCCTCCCTGTTTTAGAAAAACACTGGCCGGCGTGGCGCCAGACGCTGGTGCGTCATGCTAGACAGGCCGCCGAGGCGACCGAAATCTTGGACGAGGTTGCAGCCTCGGATTGGCGCACGCTCGAGCCCGATACCTCTGGCCAGAGCTTTAGTCTTAAAGCTTGGCGGAACTTGAGTCCGGCCCGACAGGCCTTAGTGCTGCGCTACTGGCTGGAGCAGCAGCAGGTTGCCATGCCCGGAGACCGTCGATTGGCTGATTTAATGCGCCAGTTGAGGCAACTTCATGCGCTGGGACACGATCGAGAGTTATTGTGGCAACACGGTTCCCATACTGTGCGCTGTCTGCGTGGGCGTGTCTCGCTGTCTTCGGGCTAAAATAGTGGACTTTGCATCTGCCTATCCGTTTTTACCCTAAATCATGTCACTGATCGTTCACAAGTACGGCGGAACCTCAATGGGATCCGTCGAGCGCATTAAAAACGTCGCGCGCCGCGTCGCCAAATGGCATGCAGCTGGCCACCAGGTCGTCGTGGTGCCTTCTGCTATGTCCGGCGAAACCAATCGCCTGCTCGGCTTGGCTCGCGAGCTCTCTGACTCCGCCGATGGTCGCGAGCTCGATATGATCGCCGCCACCGGCGAGCAAGCATCGAGTGGCTTGTTAGCTATCGCATTGCAGGCCGCCGGATTACAGGCCCGCAGCTACGCTGGCTGGCAAGTTCCCATCCGCACCGACTCCGCCTACACCAAGGCACGCATCACTGCGATCGATGACAAGCGCATCCGCGCCGATCTCGATGCTGGTCGTGTGGTGGTGGTCACAGGTTTTCAAGGTGTGGATGACGATGGTCACATCACGACGCTCGGACGCGGTGGCTCGGACACCTCCGCCGTTGCGGTTGCCGCCGCACTCAAGGCTGACGAGTGTCTGATTTACACCGACGTGGATGGTGTTTATACCACCGACCCACGCGTTGAGCCCGATGCGCGTCGTTTGAACGTGATTTCATTCGAAGAAATGCTCGAGATGGCGTCACTGGGTTCGAAGGTCTTGCAGATTCGTTCGGTCGAATTCGCGGGTAAATATCGTGTGCCCACCCGGGTCTTGTCCTCGCTGACTGACCCCGACATGCCGCTGGACGAGGAAATGCGCTCCGGCACCCTGATTACTTTTGAGGAAGACGAAAAAATGGAAGCAGCTGTTGTCTCGGGCATCGCCTTTAGCCGCGACGAAGCCAAGGTTACTTTGCTGGGCGTGCCCGACAAACCAGGCGTCGCTTACGCAATCCTGGGTAAAGTCGCCGACGCCAATATCGACGTCGACATGATCGTGCAAAACCAGTCTGTGGCTGGTACGACCGACTTTTCTTTTACGGTTCACCGTAACGAGTTTGCGCGCACACTGGCCTTGTTGACCGGACAGGTCGCACCCGCTGTTGGGGCCCGCGAAGTCGTTTCCGACGACAAGGTCGCCAAGGTCTCGATCGTCGGTATTGGTATGCGCTCGCACGCGGGTGTCGCGAGCCTAATGTTTAAAACATTGGCCGCAGAAAATATCAATATTCAGATGATCAGCACGAGTGAGATCAAAACCTCGGTCTTGATCGAAGACAAGTACATGGAGCTCGCCGTCCGCGCGCTGCACAAAGCTTTTGGTCTGGAAACGGCTGCACCGACCAAGATTTAAGAACGTAAAGTGATTTAAAAAGGCGCAATTCGTCATGCTAGAATAGCGCCTTGGTTTGGAGGCGTGCCCGAGCGGCTGAAGGGGCTCCCCTGCTAAGGGAGTATGTGAGCTAAAACTTGCATCCAGGGTTCGAATCCCTGCGCCTCCGCCAAGTTGTCAAGCAAATTAAGCACCTTAGGGTGCTTTTTTGTTGCCTATGTCTTTTTGCATATCAGACCAACATACTAGAAAGCGTAGGGGTCAAAAAGCCAACCTGCAAAGAGCCGGTCTCTGGCCAAACTAGACAGCCCCAAAAATGATAAAAAGTCATTGGTCTTTTTTTGCGCGAAGCGCCCAGTAGAGCAAGGATGAGTATTGATGGAACATAGCTTAAATCAATCGCTAAAACGGTCTTAAAAAACCGACCCACAATATTTCACAAGCCCAAAAAGGTAAAGTTAGCGTAAAATTTCAGTCGCTTTTTCTTCATCGCTAGCTGAGCTAACAATCTAGCCCATCAAATAATTTTTAATATATTTAACTGCCCAGCACAGATATTTAATAAACCAAAATGACTAAAACAAATCAGCTTCGCACATTATTTCTTGGCGCTATAAGCCTATTTTTGGCCGGTTGTGGAGGTAGCGATTCAACAAACGAGCCGCCCGCTCCCAAATTTTCTCAGCTAGTTGTGTTTGGTGACAGTCTTAGCGATACCGGGGCTTACAAAGTCGGAACTGTAGAAGCAGTGGGTGGCGGTAGATTTACAGTCAATTCATCCAGCTCAAAGCTATGGGTTGAGAATGTGGCTCAATCTTTAGGTATTGGAAATGCCTGTACAGCACAAACAGGTTTACCGAATGTATTGCCTTATGCAACCAATGAAGGTTTTATTGGGGCACCGATTGTTGAATACACCTCCTGTACTAACTATGCACAAGGCGCGGCTAGGGTCACCAATCCAATTAGCTTTGATAGTTACGGAATGCAACAGGCATTACTGCAAATGAACCTATCCGCTTTGGCGGATAGTTCGGCGCCGCTTGGAAAAATGGCAACCCCATTTAATCTGCAGATGGCCAAGCACCTCGTGCGCAATCCAAGCGGTTATACGGGCAACGAGTTAGTCGCGGTCTTTATCGGCGCAAATGATTTATTAATGAATTTAACAGCGATCGGGCTAGCTGCTCAAGGGAACTGGGAAGGGGCGGCATTGTATGCAGCGTTTAGTGGGTGGCCAGAGCCTGTACAGATGCAACTTATAAACCCAAATCTTTCAAGTGAGCAGAAAGTGGGTGCTGCAATCATTGCTGGTAATGAATACATGTTCGCTTTAGCTACCACTCTAACGGACAGTATTCAGTCTCAGATTATCAGCAAGGGTGCAAAAAATATTGCGGTCTTCAACCTCCCCGATGTTGGCAAAACGCCTTTGATGCTTGGTGGAGGCGAGCAGCTTTCAGCGATTGCAACATCC
>JBIKOQ010000228.1:0-3838 GCA_044357955.1 Burkholderiaceae bacterium
ACAGGCGATGTGACTTTAACCTATAAAGATGCCACAGAGACCATCGCTCAACAGGCATGTGCCGCAGCAGTCGCTGGACAGAAAGTTTGGACTGCGCTGAGTCATGCAGAACGAGGCAGGTTGATGCAAGAAGCGGGTCGCTTGCTCAGAGCTCATATCGAGCCGCTTGCACAGCTCGAGTCGATTTCGGCAGGTAAGCCGATCCGCGATTGTCGTGGTGAAGCGCTTCGCGTTGCCGAGATGTTTGAGTACTACGGCGGCTGGACCGACAAGCTCTACGGAAACGTGATTCCCGTTCCCAGTGGTCATTTAAATTACACGCGGCGCGAGCCTTTTGGCGTAGTTTTGCAGATCACACCGTGGAATGCTCCGATGTTTACGTGCGGATGGCAAATCGCTCCTGCAATTTGCATGGGTAATGCCGTCTTGCTCAAGCCTTCTGAATTAACACCCTTGAGTTCACTCGCTGTTGCGCAGCTCGTGGAGCGAGCCGGTATTCCAAAAGGTGTTGTCAATGTTCTAGTGGGGTATGGTCATACGATTGGCCAAGCTGCCTTGAGTCATCACGCCGTTAAAAAAGTTATTTTTGTGGGCTCTCCTGCAACAGGTGGAAAAATAGCCGCTGCTGCTGCAGTGCGCGGCATTCCTTGTGTGCTTGAGCTAGGAGGTAAGTCAGCCAATATTGTGTTTGACGATGCGGATTTGGAGCGTGCGAGTATCGGTGCGCAAGCCGCGATTTTTGGGAGTGCGGGTCAAAGCTGCGTGGCGGGTTCAAGACTCTTGGTCCAGCGCGGCATTTATGAGAAATTTGTCGAGATGGTGGCCGAGGGTGCGCGCAAGATTCGAGTGGGTGATCCAGCGATGCCAGAGACTGAAATCGGTCCTATTCAAAATGCGCGGCAGTATCAGCACATCAGGAACATGATTGACATCGGTGTGCGAGAAGGTGCGCAAATCGTCGACGAACAGTCTTCAAAGGATAACCTACAGACGGGATTCTATGTGCGACCGACTGTTCTAAAAAATGTGACGAATGAGATGGCTGTGGCACGGACTGAAATTTTTGGCCCCGTTGTTGTTGCCATTCCTTTTGATACAGAGGAGGAGGCGGTGAGGATCGCGAACGATAGCGATTTCGGTCTGGCCGGTGCAGTATGGACCAAGGATTTGGGCCGTGCCTTTCGCGTCGCCGACAAAGTAAAAGCCGGAACGTTTTGGATCAATATGTACAAGGTGATTAATGTCGCCTCTCCGTTTGGCGGATATGACGCCAGTGGTCATGGACGCTCAAGCGGGGTGGAGGCCTTGCAGGAATACACTCAAGTCAAAAGTGTGTGGGTAGAGACGGCTGAAAATCCGAATCAGCCGTTTGGATACAGTAGTTCATCCAACCTTACCTAGGAAACAAAAACGTAATGCTGGCGCGCGCACCCCAGCCCGAGGAGCCGCCTGGCACACTGCTTAGGTAATAACGCGCTCCTGCTGAAAGTGACACAGGCATTTCACCAAACTTCACAATTTTGGAAACTGTGGCATTCATTGGGTTTTCTGCGCGTCTGGCATCCCAATTAAAGGTTGACTGCGTATTAACGGTAAAGGTCCAAGCACTTTTTGTGACGTACGAAACAAAGGGTTGGTAAAAAAGGTTGTTAGCAGTGCCAGAGTGCGCGTTGCCACCCGCACTCCATGTGTTGTAGGCAAGGAGTCCAACCGTCCAGGGCGCTTTCATTACTAAACCGACTGCGCTCAAACCAACTCCCGTTTGAGCCGTTCCATAATTATTGCCTGACAACGCAGGCGTCGTGACGATGGGTCCGACACCCCAGATCACATCTTTCGCGGCACGTGGAGAGAAAAAAGTTTCCACTAAAACCGGACCTGTTCCTGTACCGCTAAAGCCGTTGATGTTGTTTCCAGACTCAAATGTGACGACGGGTCTCAAGATGTAATTCCAATCATTGTTTAGCTTGATAGGAATCACGGGTTGAACCACGAGTGAGTTCAACGTTCCCTTTTTATCGAGACCGATATTGGCATAGTAGTTGTATTGGAAAGGAACGGATATTAAGTCAGCGACAGGGTTAGTGAGTTTCGATGCCAACGCATTTGGATCTTTATCTGTCGGTTGTGCAGCGGCAGGCATCGCGCCAAGAATGGCGCTGAGTGTCGCCAAGGCTAGAAGATAAGTTTTACTAATCAAGTCCATCACCCCTTTAGAATTTCAAAAAATACTCAATAACACGCTACGTAAAGTCAAATGACATAGAGCCAGCATTAAAAGTAATCTTAATTGAAATCTGTTTGTTGATTTAACGCGATTTTGTGATCAGAATGTGCTGTCAATAAAGAAGTTGCTAGTCTGTAGGTATGATAGTCAGTATGTATCACATACATTCTAGCTATTCATCGGCTCAATAGATATTTTTGTGAAAATGGTGTTTTTATGAAAAATTTAATGCATTCATCATTGTTAGCTCTCGGCCTTGCTGCCATGTTTGCATTTACCAGTGCGTTCGCACAGCCACCTATGCCGCCTTTTTATGAGTCGGTCATGCAAATGAGTCCTACCGGGAAACTGGGGCAAGTGATTAAAAAAGAGTCCATTAAAACCTCGCTTAAGGGTGCGCAGGCATGGAGGATTGCCTACATTTCCTCGGATGTGGCCGGACGTAAGACCATTTCGACGGGACTGATCATTGCGCCGACCGGACCTGCCCCTAAAGAAGGCAGACCCATCATGGCGTGGGCGCATGGCACGACCGGTTCAGCACAAAACTGTGGTCCTTCCCAGATTATTGATCCAACTCGCGCACTCAATCAGTACTTTCTCCCAAACGGAAACTCATGGACCGATTTTGGTATTCCGAATGGTCAGGAGTTTATCAATGAGGGATATGTCGTGGTTGCCACGGACTATCAGGGCTTAGGCGGTGGCGGCAAGCATCAATACGCTGTGGCGGCTACAAATGGCAGAGATCTCATCAACTCCGCCAGAGCAGCAAGCTCTATGCCAGAAGTCGGTGCAGGTAAACAAACTGTTTTCTATGGATGGTCTCAGGGTGGTGGCGCCACAATTGCCGCTGCAAGTCTGCCGGACTATCAGGCCGAACAAGGAACGGCTGCGGACAATCTTCAGTACTTAGGGTTTGTCGCGTTGGCGCCTGAAGATGTGGCCGCTCTGCTTCCAAAGGTCCCGACCGACGAGGCGGGTGCGGATAAGCTTATGAAAGAATTTATTCAGGGCAATGTCCCGAATATTTTCCTATTTACCCACTTTACGATGGGTCTATGGGGAACCCAGGCCGCGTTTCCTGAGCTCAAGCTCAGCGATTTGCTGACGGAGGAGGGTGTCAAGGTTGTGGATCAATTATCCAGTAATAAGTGTGTGCATGTGATGTCAGATGCCTTTAATTTTGCTTATGGAGATCAATACAAGTCCCTATTGAAGCCTCAAACGACCAACTCTTTAGCCTGGGTCAAGGCGTTTGTTGAGGGCAGTGTTAAGCCCGTCAAGCCGGTGGCGCCCGTAGTTATTTACTGGGGCTCAAAAGATGTGACGGTGCCTCCCGTGATGCATGCGCTGTATCAAAAGCAGATGTGTTCGATGGGGGCCAATGTTGCAAGAATTCAGCTCCCTGGTGAGCAGTCGCATTTTACGACCCCAGGAGTTTCTGCGCCGATGTATCTTGCGTGGATTAAAGATCGCCTGGCTGGAAAACCGATGGCGAATGGATGTGGCGCATCTCAATAAAATCTGAGTAATGTTGTTGATAGCATGATTATTATGTATGGTGCCGATGAACGGAATCGAACTGTCGACCTTCTCATTACGAATGAG
>JBIKOQ010000013.1:0-12342 GCA_044357955.1 Burkholderiaceae bacterium
ATACAAAAACCTAAAAGTTTAAAAAAATTCGTGCATAACAGTGGTAAAAAGATGGACATCACTTCATTTCTTTCACAACTCAATATCTAATCCAATGACTATTCGAGACAAAGCATATATCGTCGGTGCATATGAACACCCCACGCGTAAAGCCCCAGACAAATCCGTCGCTCAGTTGCACGCGGAATCAGCCAAAGGGGCCCTTGAAGACGCAGGCTTATCACTGAGTGACATTGACGGTTATTTTTGTGCTGGCGATGCACCAGGCCTAGGCATGTTAAACATGGCCGACTATATGGGGCTCAACAAGCTGCGCCATGTCGACTCCACAGAGACCGGAGGATGCTCTTATCTCATCCATGTTTCTCATGCAGCCCAAGCCATCGCTGCTGGAAAGTGCGACATCGCACTCATTACTCTAGCTGGACGCCCACGTTCGGCAGGCTCTTCTGGATTACAGCCTCGGAACTGGGGCAATGATTTACCGGACGTCCCTTTTGAGGCGCCCTTTGGACCCGTAACGGTCAATAGCTATGCCATGGTCGCTGCCCGTCATATGTATGAGTATGGAACGACTTCTGAGCAACTTGCATGGATCAAGGTGGCTGCCTCGCACCATGCGCAACATAATCCTCATGCCATGTTGCGGGATGTCGTGACCGTTGAGGACGTGATTAACTCCCCCTTGGTCTCGACTCCCCTTCATCGTCTCGACTGTTGCGTGGTCAGTGATGGCGGTGGTGCTTTGATCGTGGCGCGTCCTGATATTGCCAAGTCACTCAAGCGACCTCTCGTCAAACTTCGCGGTGCTGGCGAATCAGTCAAAGGTCAGCTTGGTGGTCGTGTTGACCTGACCTATTCGGGTGCACGCCTCTCTGGAGCGAATGCATTTTCAGAAGCGGGCCTCACACCCCAAGACATCAAATATGCCTCGATCTATGACAGCTTCACTATCACGGTTTTGATGCAGCTAGAGGATCTTGGTTTTTGCAAAAAAGGTGAAGGTGGTAAGTTTGTGTCTGATGGCAATCTGATCTCTGGCGTCGGCAAATTGCCCTTTAATACCGACGGTGGTGGTCTGTGCAACAACCACCCGGCTAATCGTGGCGGAATCACTAAGGTCATCGAGGCGGTCCGTCAATTACGTGGCGAAGCCCATCCTGCCGTACAAGTCAAAAATTGTGACATTGCCCTTGCCCATGGCACAGGCGGTTTTCTTGGTTCGCGCCATGGTAGCGCAACACTGATCATGGAGCGTGAATAATCATGACGATGATGTATCAACCCAATCCTATTCCAGCCCCTGCCGAAGAGCAAGGCAATCAAGCTTTTTGGGAAGCTGCAAAAACGGGTAAGTTTTTAGTTAAATATTGTAAATCTTGCAAAGAACCTCATTGGTATCCTCGCACTCTCTGCCCCTTTTGTTTTGGTGAAACCGAATGGAAAGAAGGCTCAGGTCTAGGCACGATTTACTCTCTAAGCGTGATGCAACGCGGCAACCCCAATCCCTATTGCATTGCCTATGTGACACTTGACGAAGGTGTGACAATGATGACTCAAATTGTAGACTGCGATTTGGCTGCGCTAAAGATCGGACAAAAGGTCAAATTGGTATTCAAGCCAACCACTGAGGAAGGTCCTCCAGTTCCAATGTTTACGCCTGTTCAATGAACGTTTAAAACATAGGCGTAAAGAAAGTAAAAAGAGGATCTTATGTGATCCTCTTTTTTACTTCAGTACCGAGTGGTTGCTCAAAGATCGAGTGCGTTATTAATCATATCGTCAAGAAATTTAAGATTTTCTTTCACGTTAAAGATCTTACCGTTCACTGACAGCGAACCGTTGGTATATTCAAAACTTGATTTAAGACCTTCGGGCGTTTTAACTGCCAATCCTAGCATCAAGGCCGTTGTCTGTTGTACTTTGTCCAATACGCCTCTACCATTTAAGACAACCTGTCCTGTTGCACGCAGACGCTGAGATGAGGAAAAGGCTGAAGGGGCTCCCTCGCCCTTTAAGACTTCGATGTTTAAGTCCCCACTTAGGGAGCCGCCCTCTACTTTTGCGACCAGACGAGGTATGCCAATCGAAAAGCCTTTGTTAAATAATTCTCGCAACGATTTAGTGAGCGTCACCCGCTCCTCAGCCGACATCTTATTGAAGTCTTTTGCATCACGCAAAATAGTTGAAACAGCGATGACGCTGTCTTTATCCAAGCCACGGATCGCAAACTCTTGATCAACATCACTAAGCTTGAATTTCTCAAATGTATAGCGCTTAATCGTTTGAGAAATAGCCAGATTGAAACGATCTTGATTGAGGCTCGCCGTTTTAGTGACTTTCATTCCCTCAAATGCGGATGATTCACTGTTGCCCTTATTGATTTCTAAAGAATACGTGCCTAACCCCAAATGACGATTGGAAAGATTGATATCAATATTCATACCCCGCCAATCTGTGACGACAAATTCCGTCCGTGCATTGAGATGGTCGGAATGAAGTTTTAATTGAAGTGACTGATTATCCCAGGTCGCAGTTCCAGTCAGGGGTGTGAGTTTTAATGTCGTTTGTGAATCATTGAACAAAAGTTCTGAGAGTTCAATACTTGAATGACGCTGGCCACCATACCCAATATAGCCTTTGCCATGCATCAACGGGCCTTGCCCGAAAAGCTGTTTGAGAATGGGATCGATCGTATCAATACCGGTCATCTTCCACTCAAGGCGACCTGCAGAGTCTGGCATGAGGAGGTTTGATATTTTGTAATCAATCATTAAACCAAGGGCTGTTGATACGCCATTGGTGATTGGAGCTAAATTTGGAAAACGAATTTCAAACTTACCTGATGAAGAGAAAGCAGATTGATTGTGTTCAATCGTTTTGATATGTATGGAAGGATTCTGTTTATAGAGTTCAGGTAGGGAGGTGACGTATTGACCAGCAGTGTGTGCGGAGTAAACGCTCGCGCCCAACCAAACAGCGATCAGCAAGCCAATCAATCCGAAAAAACCAATTACTTTTTTCACGTGTATATTCCATTTTATGGATAAGAAACAAATCAATTTTAAAAAATTGCGGGCATTTAGACGCCAAACTCTTTAGAGAGCTCTGCAGCGCGACGATCTGCAGCATGCATGGCTCGAGTGACAATCTCTACAAAATGCGACTCTTGAAAGACAGACAACGCAGCAGCTGTTGTACCTCCTTTTGATGTCACACGCTCTCTAAGCGTCGAGGGTGTTTCAGGAGAATTTTCTGCAAGTTTGGTTGCGCCAGCTAAAGTTGCCATGGCGAGTTCTTTAGCTTGGTCAGAGGTCAAGCCGAGAGCTTCCCCTCCTTGGATTAATGCTTCAAGAAATAAGAAAACATAAGCAGGTCCGCTGCCTGAAAGAGCCGTGACGGCATCTATCGCGGCATCGTCTTTGACCCAAACGGTTTGACCTACGGCAGACAAAAGAGTGGTTGCGCGTACTCGGTTCTCTGATGATAGGGCCGATGGCGCAGCCAACCCTGTTACACCGGCCCCAACAAGCGCGGGTGTATTTGGCATGCACCGAACAATGTTGTGAAAAGGAGCTTGCGGGAAACTTAACCAATTGATCAGCGAGGTCATTGAAATGCCTGCAGCAATACTAATCACCAAGGTGTCGGGCGTCATAAAGGGCTTGCATTGCAACACAACATCTTTCATTTGTTGTGGTTTGACCGCAAAAATCCAAACCTGGTGGTTTTGTAGTTGCGCATCAGGTACCGCGCTTGTGCTTATACCTCGCTCTGACCAAGCTTGACGTGAAGGATCTGAAACCTCAACGATATGCACTTGTGATGAGGGGCAATGTTGGGCAAGCAAGCCAGAAACTAGAGCATTAGCCATGTTGCCACCGCCAATAAAGGCCACGGAAGGAAAATGAATCATCAAAATACCTTTAGATTAAAACTTCAAATGCAATACCAATAAAAATGACAGCTCCAATCCACGTATTATGTAGAAATGCTTTAAAGCAAGATTGTCGGTCACGTCCTTTTATCCAAGTCATGTGCTGAGCGGCAATCATGGCCGCAACAGAAAGTGCGGCATAAAAAATCCAGCTATAGCCAAGCCAAGCACCCGCGACACCTAGTAAAACAAGGGTCATGCCATAACACAGCCCCACCATCAATACATCATAGCGTCCAAAGGTGATGGCAGAGGACTTAACACCTAAGCGTATGTCATCATCACGATCGACCATCGCATACTCGGTGTCATAGGCAATCGCCCAAAAAATATTCGCACATAATAATAGCCAAGCTACGTCAGGAACCTGATTTTGAATCGCGGCGAAGCCCATGGGTATTCCAAAGCCAAAGGCGATGCCAAGATAGGCTTGAGGAATCGCAAAAAAGCGTTTGAACAGTGGATAAGTGATTGCCAAAACAGCGGCAATCGCTGCCAAAAAAATCGTCAAGGTATTCGTCGTTAAAACAAGAAAAAAACTGAGTAATCCCAATACTGCCGCAACGTAAAGGGCTTCTTTTGGCTTGACAGCGCCAGTCGCGATCACTCTGAGCTGGGTACGTTTGACATGAAGATCGACTTCGCGATCGAAATAATCATTCATTGCACAGCCTGCTGAGCGCATTAAAACAGTACCTAAAACAAATACGACCAAAATATGAAGATTAGGCATCCCGTCGGCGGCAGCAAAGAGCGCCCATAACGTTGGCCAAAGTAAAAGCAATATACCAATCGGTTTATCGATTCGAATTAATTGACCGTAAAGTTTTAATTTAGAAATCACGGTTAGATCCTATAGAGCCTGTGCCTGCACGTGCAACTGTTGGGGCAGCATTTTGACATCTTGTAACTCACAGGCATAGACCGCTTGCGCGAGGGCATCAATCGCAGCGGCCCGAGGAAAGCTTTTACGCCAAGCAAGAACGACTCGTCGATCTGGAATCGGACGATCAAAAGGGATGTAGCGTAATAATTTGTTATTGCGTTCTTCTTTTGGTACCGACGTGCGAGGCATCACAGTGATACCGATACCTGCTGCAACCATATGGCGGATCGTTTCAAGCGAGGAGCCTTCAAAAGTTCTTTGAATGCCTTCGCTAGAGGCTGCAAAACGCGATAACTCAGGACATACTTCAAGAACCTGATCCCTGAAACAATGGCCACTTCCAAGTAGCAGCATATTTTGTTGTTTCAAGTCTTCGGCAGAGATTGTCTTACGCGTCGACCAGGGGTGGCTCGCTGGGATCACGACGATAAACTCTTCATCATAAAGAGGTTGAGTCATTAAGCCCGCGTCTGGAAGTGGCAGTGCCATGATGGCACAGTCGATCTCCCCTTGTCGAAGCAGTTCAATCAGGCGAACAGTAAAGTTTTCCTGCAAAATCAAAGGCATTTGTGGCGTTCGTTCGATTTGAGTAGGCACAAGTTTTGGTAAGAGATACGGACCAATCGTATGAATCACACCAACACGCAATACACCTGCCAAAGGATCGTGTCCCAATCGTGCGAGCTCTTTTAGATTCGCGCTTTCCTCAAGTACTTTTTGTGCTTGAGACACAATTTGCTGACCAATAGGAGTCACACCAACCTCAGTACCACCACGTTCGAATAAAGTGATACCGAGTTCGTCTTCGAGCTTTCGGATGGCAACAGAAAGCGTAGGCTGACTTACAAAACAGGCCTCCGCCGCGCGTCCAAAATGACGCTCTCTGGCGACGGCAACAATGTATTTCAGTTCGGTCAAAGTCATGACAAATCCAACTTTTCAATTAACACGTTGTTTGAATGCATGAATAGATATTATTGGGAGAAGTAAAATCAAAATTGAAACCTTAACTACGTAAAAAATCCTCCCGACCGCGCATCCATCGATCGAGATGCTTTTCAGCGACCTCCGGTGCGGATTTGCGCAGATCCTTTGCCACCTCACGCGCTATCTTGACAAGACCGGAATCTGTCGCGAGATCAGCAAACTTTAATAAAGTCATCCCCGATTGTCGTGCGCCGAGCAGTTCACCAGGTCCACGCAAATCGAGATCACGCTGAGCGATTTCAAAACCATCTTGTGTTTCGTACATCGCTTTGAGTCGCTGTCGCGCAATCAAAGATAACGGTGTCTGATAAAGCAGGACACAGACAGACTTCAATGCACCGCGTCCGACTCGCCCACGCAATTGATGTAGCTGCGCCAAACCAAAACGTTCGGCATGTTCGATCACCATCATAGAGGCGTTTGGAACATCAACACCGACTTCAATCACTGTCGTCGCAACAAGCACATCAATTTCACCGACTCGAAATGCCTGCATGACCCGTGCTTTTTCAGCGTTCGGCAAACGACCGTGCACAAGTCCGACATTAAAGCCTACAAGCGCTGAGACCAAGTCTTGATGCGTATCCACTGCGGTTTGTAAATCTAAAGTTTCACTTTCCTCGACGAGGGGACACACCCAATAGGTTTGTTGCCCTTTATCACAAGCCTGCGCGATGTGTTGAATCAACTCGCTGCGACGGTCTGACGCGATAAGTTTAGTCACGACAGGTGTACGTCCCGGCGGCAACTCATCTATTGAGGATACCTCGAGGTCAGCATAAAACGTCATCGCGAGCGTTCGGGGAATGGGTGTCGCGCTCATTGTCAGTTGATGAGGAACCGAGTCCGTTAAATCGACGTGCTCGCCTTTACGTGATAGTGTCAAGCGCTGGGTCACACCAAAACGATGTTGCTCATCCACAATAATCAGTCCAAGAGATTGGAAGTCCACACTCTCCTGAATAAGCGCTTGAGTGCCAACCACTAATTTTGCCACTCCAGAACGAATGGCGAGTAAGGCTTCTCGGCGATCCTTTGCAGAAACGCTTCCAGCAAGCCAACACACTTTGATACCTAAAGGCTCGCACCACGATTTGAGTTTTTCGTAATGTTGTTCGGCAAGAATTTCGGTTGGTGCCATTAAGGCAACTTGCGCACCATATTCAATGGCCTGAAGAGCAGCAAGAGCCGCGACAACAGTCTTGCCGCTTCCAACATCGCCTTGCAATAAACGATACATAGGAAAGTTTTTTCCTAAATCAACCGCGATTTCTTTGTGTACACGCTGCTGAGCGGCTGTCAGCTTGAAAGGGAGGGAATTTTTAAGTTTGGATACTAGACCGTCATTGACTTTGTGCGCATAGGGCTGAGCGTGTTTACTTTGACGCGCGGCCCGTGCGGCTGCGAGCGATAACTGTTGAGCGAGTAACTCATCAAACTTAATTCTTATCCATGCAGGATGTTCATGTTCAATTAGTGCATGAGTATCCATCTCAGGTGTCGGCGCATGAAGCGTGCGGACTGCCTCTTCAAAAGGCATCAAGTCGAGTTTAGCAATGAGCGCAGCAGGCAATGTATCTTGCATGGCTGCACTTTTTAATGCTTGTGCGATGGCCTTGCGTAAGCTTGGCTGAGAAAGACCTTCAATCGTCGGGTATATTGGGGTAAGTGCTACAGATAAAGGTGCCCCCGGGGTTGAGATGCGAGGATGGATCAACTCATAGCCGTACAAGCCACCTCGAACTTCTCCTCTGGCACGCCAACGTTTGCCTACTTGCATTTGGGTCTGCTGGCTTGGGTAAAAAGTAAGCCAGCGAAGACCTACTTCAGCAGTGTCATCACGTAAAACGGCTGTCAACTGACGTCTGGGTTTGAGAATGACTTCAGATCGCACAATCTCTCCTTCGACCTGCGCAGACATACCAGGTCGTAAAGTTGAGATGTGTTGAATCTGTGTTTCATCTTCGTAGCGAAGAGGAAGGTGCAAGATGAATGATTCAGGTGTTGTCAAACCGAGACGTTCGAATTTGGAACGTACAGACAGATCAGACGATGCAACACGTTTAGGCGATCGACCTAACGGACTAGGCATGACAACTCCAGCGGCACATACGCATCGTCAAATAACGATAATCGCTTCTATCTCAAACTGTGCATCTTTGGGCAGACTGCTAATTCCGACGGTAGACCGAGCGGGAAAAGGCTCTGGAATGAGCTCGGCCATAATGCTATTTGCGACAGGAAACTGCTTGAGGTCCGTGAGAAACAAGGTCAGTTTGACAATATTTTCAAGACGCCCACCCGCCGCTTCGATCACGGCTTTCATGTTCGCGAAGGATTGGCGAACTTGTGGCTCGAAACTGTCGGAAACCATGAGGCCCGTAGCTGGAACAAGTCCAATCTGACCTGATAGAAACACCATTTTCCCGGCAGGCGCGACCACAGCCTGTGAATAAGGACCGACCGCTGCAGGTGCGGCATTGGTGTGGATAATTTGTTTAGACATATTTGCTCCCAATCAATAACTATTGAATTTTAACGTTCAATAGTCGAAGCCGATAGCATATTGCCTAAAAACAAAGAAAAAATCAGTTTGTCAGCTCTGGTTGAGGATCGGTATAACCAGAATCCATCCCCAACTCTCGAAGTTTTCGAGTAATGGTATTGCGTCCCATGCCAAGTCTTGCTGCAGCCTCAACGCGGCGTCCGCGACATACCTCAAGCGAGGATTGCAAAATTGTGCGCTCGAACTGCCTTGTTAACGCAGACCACACTTCTGGATCAGAGCGTAAAAGACGGGTATTGGCTTCGATTGCAAGGAGTTGTTGCCAGGTCTGGGAGCTCGCAAGGCTTGACAGATGAGAATGTTTTTGAGGCAAATCAGCCGCACGAACATCAGCAGGAAGATCGCTGACCTCTACTGTTTGACCAGGCGCCATGACGGTTAGCCAGTGACAGAAGTTCTCCAATTGCCTGACATTTCCAGGAAAATCGAATTGAGTCAAAATCTGCATGGCTTGATCAGAAATACGCTTGGCAGGCACGCCTAATCCTCGCGCGCACACAGTTAGAAAATGCCTAGCGAGTTCTGGAATATCCTCACGTCGCTCTCTGAGAGGGGGGAGTCGTAAGCGAATCACATTCAAACGGTGAAATAAATCCTCACGAAATTTACCTTCTCGCACTCGCTCTTCAAGTGGCTGATGTGTAGCAGCAACAATGCGGACATCAACACTCACGGGTTGTGCCCCCCCGACTCGATAAAAAGTGCCGTCAGACAAAACACGCAGCAAGCGGGTCTGTAATTCGAAAGGCATATCGCCAATCTCATCTAAAAACAAAGTGCCGCCGCCCGCTTCTTCGAAACGTCCACGACGTAGAGAGTTTGCGCCCGTAAAGGCACCGCGTTCATGGCCAAACAATTCTGCTTCGAGAAGGTCTCGAGGAATCGCTGCCGTGTTCAAGGCAACGAAAGGGCCTTTAGAGCGCACGCCATGGCTATGTAACGCACGAGCCACAAGTTCTTTACCCGTACCTGATTCACCCGTAATCAACACGGTGACGTTTGAATGGGCTAAGCGTCCAATCGCTCTGAACACCTCCTGCATCGCCACGGAGGAGGATTGTGTCAAGATTCCTTTATCAGAAGGTCTTGCAGAAGTTGTCGTTTGCTCAGAAGTTGAAGATAGACTCGAGCCATCACTTGGCGAAGGTTCTCTCACGGCGCGTTGAATAAGCGCAACAGCCTCATTAATATCAAAGGGTTTGGCTAAATAGTCAAAAGCCCCACCCTGAAATGCACTGACTGTGCTGTCAAGATCGCTATAGGCCGTCATGATGATCACTGGCAAGCTAGGATATTTTTCCTTGACCAGTTTGAGTAGTGAAAAACCATCCGTGCCTGGCATCCGGATATCGGAAATCAATGCGGCAGGAAGCTCAGACTCAAGCGCGATCGATACATCACTAGCGCCCACGAAACTGCGTGTCGCCATACCAGCGCGGCTCAGGGCTTTTTCAAGCACCCAGCGGATAGCTTGATCATCATCAACAATCCAGACTGGCTTCATAAAGACTCCATGGGTAACATTAGACGAAACTCAGTGTGACCGGGTCGCGAATCAAACTCAATCACCCCACCGTGCTGCTGAATAAAATCCTGAGCAAGACTCAAGCCCAATCCTGTGCCGCCTTCGCGACCTGTCACGAGCGGATGAAAAATTCGGTCCTGAAGATTCAAGGGCACACCAGGACCGTTATCAATGACTGAAACCACGATCGCCATCTTGTGTTGCTTATGTCTTAATAAAACCTGACGTGCAACCCTGGTTTTTAAAGTGATCTGAGGTGAAGCGACCGGGAGGGATCCGGTCATCATTTGAGCCGCATTTCTGACGACATTTAAAAGCGCTTGCATCAGTCTGGCTGGATCGGCGCGGAACTCGGGCATGGAGGCGTCATAATCACGTATGAGCGCTACTTCTCTAAACTCTGCACGAACCAAGGCGCAGGCGCGCTCACACACCTCATGAATATTGACCAATTGCCATTGAATCGGCATACGCTGTGGTGCGGCCAATCGATCCACTAAAGCCTGAAGTCGATCAGCCTCTGAAATAATGACACGCGTGTATTCTTGTAGGGCGGGATCAGGGAGTTCGGACTCAAGTAACTGAGCAGCACCCCGTAAACCTCCGAGAGGATTTTTGACCTCATGCGCAAGGTTACGCAAAAGTTCATGCTGCGTTTCAATTTCGTCAACGAGCCTAATACTTCGGTCGACTAAGACGCGTTGTTCTATGTCCTTAATCTCGAGCAAGGCCGCCCATGGCTTGTTTGTTAATGCAATGGATGTCACACTGACTTCAACAGTCTCAGCGCCACGGCGCGTACGCGCAAATTGACGACAATCATCGACTTTCCCATCACAGGCCTGTCGAAAAGATTGTTCCAGGGCTTCGTCACGTTCAAAAAGAAATACTGCAGCCGAACCAATGATATGCCTTCGAGATCTGCCGAACATCATTTCTGCAGCAGAGTTAGCCTGCAATACATCACCACGACGGTCTAGTAATAGAACCGTCGTAGCAAGGAGATCAAAGGCTTCAAAAGAAATCATGGGTGTCGGGCCGGGAGGCCCGACCCCAAGTTTTGTCGGCAGTTTAGAGGCTGTAATACATATCGAATTCGACGGGATGCGTAGTCATACGTAGACGATTTACTTCGTTCATCTTCAATTCGACATACGCATCCAGCATTTCGTTTGTAAAGACTCCACCGCGAGTCAAGAACTCACGGTCCTTGTCCAGAGACTCAAGAGCCTGCTCCAACGAGCTGCAGACTGTTGGGATTTTTGCATCTTCTTCTGGTGGCAAATCGTACAGATTCTTGTCAGCGGGATCGCCGGGGTGAATCTTGTTTTGCACGCCATCTAGACCAGCCATCATCAAGGCAGAGAAGGCCAAGTATGGGTTGGCAAGTGGATCAGGAAAACGCGCCTCGATACGGCGACCTTTTGGATTGGCCACGTGTGGAATACGAATCGAAGCAGAGCGGTTTCGAGCCGAGTAGGCAAGCTTGACAGGAGCCTCGTAGTGAGGAACCAAACGCTTGTAGGAATTAGTGCCAGGGTTAGTGATGGCATTCAACGCACGAGCATGCTTGATAATGCCGCCAATGTAATACAGTGCAAATTCTGACAAGCCTGCATAACCGTTACCTGCAAACAGGTTTTGACCGTCTTTCCAGATAGACTGGTGAACGTGCATGCCTGAACCGTTATCACCAACGATGGGCTTAGGCATAAAGGTTGCTGTTTTGCCATAAGCGTGTGCAACGTTATGGACTGTGTATTTCAAAATCTGGTTCCAGTCCGCACGTTTCACGAGCGTGCTGAATCGCGTGCCGATTTCAAGCTGCCCTGCTCCAGCGACCTCGTGGTGATGGACTTCGACGGGGATGCCAGCTTCTTCGAGCAAAATACACATTTCCGAACGCATGTCTTGCATTGAATCCACGGGAGGTACTGGAAAGTATCCACCCTTCACGCGCGGACGGTGTGCAAGGTTGCCGCCTTCGTTATCCGTGTTTGAAGACCAAAAACCTTCATCGGATTTGATTTTGACATGGCAACCAGACATATCGTCACCCCAGGTGACGCCGTCAAAAACAAAGAACTCTGGCTCAGGACCAAAGTATGCGGTGTCGCCTAAACCGCTAGATTTGAGATAGGCTTCAGCGCGTTTGGCGAGAGAGCGTGGATCCCGCTCGTAACCTTTCATATCGGTGGGCTCAAGCACGTCGCACGTGATGATCATCGTGGACTCTTCGCGGAATGGATCCATGTGAGCTGTCGATGGATCGGGCATCAGCAACATGTCAGAGGCTTCGATACCTTTCCAACCAGCGATCGACGATCCATCAAAGGCATGACCATCGGTGAACTTGCCCTCATCCATATGACTCACAGGCACGGAGACGTGCTGTTCTTTGCCAAGGGTATCTGTGAAACGGAAGTCAACAAATTTGACTT
>JBIKOQ010000229.1:0-3818 GCA_044357955.1 Burkholderiaceae bacterium
CACGGATATTGCCTTGGCTTGCGGGACCGATCTTCGCGGCAAAATCGATCTCGATGAGCTGTGTACACCGACCAAGCGTTCAGGCTCGAATCGTGCGTCCATGCTGCAAGATGTCTTGGCGGGACGGACGCTTGAGCATGAAGCTATCTTAGGCATTGCGGTGGGCTTAGCCAAAGAACATGGTGTGCCCGCACCACGTTGCGAATTAATGCTTGGATTGATGCGTGGGCTGGCTGAATCTATGCAGCAGCCTGTGGCATAGTCACTTTCACGAAGAAGGCATTAGCCATGATGGGCTTGAGAACGCTCTCTCCAGATCTGGAGAGAAACAAAGGCCAACGCTAAAATCACAGGCCCCAGAAAGATCCCCATCGCACCAAACAACACCACGCCACCAATCAGTGCAATCAGTAAAGGGACCGTGTGCAGTCGCAAATATTTGCCCACCACTATGGGATAGAGAAAGTTATCCGCTAGACCGACCACAGTCATTCCCCAAGCAAGCAACAACACACCCTGTCCCCATTCGCCGTTAAGCATCAATAACAATGCGGCAGGCCCCCAGACGATCGGTGGGCCGAGCAGAGGAATGATCGACAACAACCCCATCACGATTGCCCAAAACCAGGCCGCAGGTATATCCAACCACCAGAACATCAGTCCACCCAACACACCCTGAACCATACCGACAAGCACTTTTCCATATACGGTTGCAAATACAGTATCGCTCACGACGTTCAATACACGCCCTGTTTCCTCCGACGTCATGGGTAGTAAGCGACGTATACTCGTCAGCAAGGTGTCTCGATCTCTTAAAAAATAAAAAAGAAACAAGAAGGTCATTAAAAAATCAACGATCCGAACAAATGATGCGCTGACTGCAAAGGTACTGAGTGTCGTGAGTGCCGTACCTGCACGCTGAAGCACATCACCGATATCCATGCGTTGACGCAACCAATCCCAGGTCGTCGCAATCCAAGCATGATTTGCAAACGCTTGATCCCAGGCTCCAGATTCAATCTGTGTCCGAATCACCTTGTAACCGTTAAAGGCTTCCTCAACGCCAATTGGAATCACTAAAGCGGAGGGAATAATGATGATGAGCGCAATGACCAAGCTAGATAAAGTCGCCGCAGCAGTTGGCCAAGGGACCCAATGGCAGATTTGGCGATGTAATGGCCAACCCAGTATGGACAGCGCAGCTGCCCATGCAAGGGAAGCCAAAAAGGGCTTTGCAATCAGATAACAAAGTAGCAACGCTAAAAGCGTCAGCGCAAGAAACGCTAAATTAGTGAGTCCAAGATGAGACCCAAATTCCGGCTTCGTTGAACGTTCTGAAGAGCGATCTCGAGCCGGATCGATGTTGTTCATCGATTTTTGAAAGCAGCGCGAAGCTCCCGTACTCCGAGTGCCAATACGCGTGCATCAACACCCACCGCCACAAACGTGCAGCCTAATTTTAAGTAGTGTTGCGCCAAGGTTTTATCAGGCGTCAAGATACCAGCCGCCTTGCCGTGTTTGAGGATTGTTGCAATCCCTTTTTCGATGGTTGCCACAACCTCAGGATGACCGGGGTTACCCAGGTGACCGAGTGCGGCAGAAATATCTGATGGGCCGAGAAACACGCCGTCGACACCCTCCACGGCACAAATTGCATCTAGGTTGCTCAGGCCCGTCTTGGTCTCAGCTTGGACCAGTAAACATATCTCATCATTGGCCACCTTGACGTAGTCTTTACGCGAGTCCCAGCGTGAGACACGTGCAGAGCCATAGCCTACGCCACGGATGCCATGGGGAGGATAACGTACCGCCTGCACAAGCTCCTGGGCTTGTGCAGCGGTGTCCACCATCGGAATCAACAGGTTTTGAACACCTAAGTCCAGCAGCTGTTTAATCAAATGGGTCTGACCAATAGGCGGACGCGCAACAACCTGCGTGTTGTAAGCCGCGCAGGCCTGCAACTGGCCAAGGATCGTCAGCGGATCTGTGGGCGTATGCTCACCATCCAACAACATCCAGTCAAACTCCGCGGTCGCACAAATCTCAGTCGCGAAAGCATCGGGAAGCGACACCCATAAACCGATGTTTGCCTCCCCTGCTTTCAGAGATTGTTTGAACCGATTGGTGTAATCAGGCATCTGAGATCCTTGGCTTTATTACTGATAACAGTTAATGACTAAGACAGAACTTTGCTGATAGCCTCACCGATCTGCGTGGTGTTGGCTTTTCCACCTAGATCAGGGGTGTGAGGTCCTTGGCTGAGCACTTTCTCAATCGCGGTCACGATCGCATCATGCGCATCAAGATAAGGCTTTTGATCGGCAGCAGGCAAACCACGTCCAAGATACTCCAACATCAACGCGCCAGACCAAATCATCGCGATCGGGTTGGCGATATTTTTGCCGTAAATATCCGGCGCCGAGCCATGGACGGGCTCAAACAAGGAAGGGAATTTACGCTCTGGATTCAGGTTGGCTGAAGGGGCCAAACCAATGGTGCCCGTACAAGCAGGACCCAAGTCGGACAAGATGTCACCAAACAAGTTAGACGCCACTACCACGTCAAAACGATCGGGTTGCAACACAAAACGTGCAGACAAAATATCGATGTGCTGCTTGTCAGTGGTCACACCAGGATAGTCTTTACCAACCTCAGCCGCACGCTCATCCCAATAAGGCATGCTGATTGCGATACCGTTTGACTTAGTGGCGATGGTCAGGTGCTTACGCGCGCGACGATTAGCCATTTCAAAAGCAAAACGCAAGACACGATCACAACCGATACGCGTGAAGATCGATTCTTGGAGAACGATTTCGCGGTCAGTGCCTTCGAACATTTTTCCACCGACAGCGGAATACTCGCCTTCGGTGTTTTCACGTACAACGAAAAAATCGATATCGCCTGCTTTGCGGTTGGCAAGCGGGCAAGGCACGCCATCAAACAAACGTACAGGGCGCAAATTGATGTATTGATCAAATTCGCGCCGGAATTTTAGGAGCGAGCCATACAACGAAGTGTGATCAGCCACGATCGCTGGCCAACCCACCGCACCGAAATAAATAGCATCACAATCTTGCAGATGACTCTTCCAGTCCGCGGGCATCATCTCGCCCGTCTTGGCGTAATAATCGCAAGAGGCCCACTCAAAATGACGATACTCAAGATTAAGGCCAAATTTTTCTGAGGCGGTTTTCAACACCCGCAAGCCCTCAGGCATCACTTCTTTACCAATACCATCACCAGGCAATACTGCAATACGAAATGGGCGACTCATGCGCTAATCCCCTTGTTGAAAGATACAGAATCTTACTCTTTTCCAGAAACAGAACGCTTAGCCAAAATGCTGCACTGCAACGAAAAATAGGGACTACTTAATCACAGATCAACGCTATTTTTTGCAATGTGATGGACCGAGCGCATCTTGAGCAGCACGATCAATGCCTACTTTCAGCTCAGAAATATTCGAAACTGTGAATACCTTTCCACCCGTTGCGTTCGCAACACACGCAGCAGCCCCTGAACCTCCTATATCGACAACGTTTATTTTCAAATGCGGTTTTTGACGTGCGAGTTCTTTGGCAACCATGCACGGATCACCACCGCAAGACTCTCCACCATCCGACACCAACAAAATAGTGCTTTCACGATTGACGCCATCCACTAAGCGACCCGCTTCAAGGATGCCATCCGCGAGGGGTGTTCCCTGTCGAGGACTTAATCTCTGAAGTTGCTGAACCATCTGCCCACGCTGTGCCGGCGCATAACGACCTAAGTTGCGTGACACAGGACACGCATCAACGACCACGAGCCCTGTACTG
>JBIKOQ010000230.1:0-3803 GCA_044357955.1 Burkholderiaceae bacterium
TGCCCGTGTTCAGTCAGACGAACACGGGTTTTTTTATGACGTGGCGCGACGTAATACCTGACCCGCACGCGCGCCTGTCGATGCTCCGTTTCTCCAGCTTGCCACACCGTTTACGTAGACACGTTGGATACCGGCGGCTGGGCGCATGGGGTCTGCAAACGTCGCAAGGTCGCGCACCTCTTGTGGATCAAACACGACGAGGTCCGCAGCGTAGCCTGGCGCGATGAGGCCGCGGTCTTTGAGGCCAAATTTTGCGGCGGGCATGCCCGTCATTTTGTAGATCGCCGTCTCCAGAGAAAAGATCTTGCGATCGCGCGAGTAGTGACCCAGCACTCGAGGAAAGGCGCCCCACAGGCGGGGATGCGGGAACGTGTCATGCGGCAAGCCGTCCGAGCCGATCATGGTCTCGGGGTGTGCCATGATGCGCTCGACATCGCCTTCGTCCATGGAAAAATAAATCGCGCCCGCGGGTTGTAGTGTCGCGAGAAACTCGGTGAGCTCCAGGCTCTGCTCTTTTATCAGCTCATCCACATAGCGACCGGCGGTTTCTGGCTTGGCTTTTGACCAGGCGATCAGCGTACGGGCGGCTTGTTCGACGGCATCTTGGCGCAAGACGGTCGAAGAGGCGATATACGGATAGCAATCCATGCAAACGTCGCTATTTGCTAGAGCATTGTCGATGAGCGCCAGTGTTTCAGTCGAGCGGCCGTGGTTGGCGCGCCCATTGACTTTGTGATGGGAGATGACCTGACGTACACCGAGTGCGTTGGCGATCGACATGGCTTCGGTCATGGCTTCGAGTACATGCTCCGCTTCGTTGCGAATGTGCGAGGCGATCAGAGCATTGGTGCCGCGCAAGGGCTCGAAGACGGCCTGGATTTCCTGCGCGGTCGCGGCCTGCGCGGGGATGTAATACAAGCCGGTCGACACGCCTACGACGCCAGCATCGAGTGCCTCTTGCACGAGTTGTTGCATTTTTGCGATTTCGGCATCGTTGGCCGGGCGATCCAAGTCCTCCATCGTCACCGCGCGCAAGGTGGTGTGGCCTGCTAAGGAGGCCACGTTGATCGCCGAGGGTGTTTTTTCTAAGGCTGCGAAATATTCTTTGAACGATCCATAGCGTTGCTCGGACTCATCGGCCACCAGATTTAACGGAGGCACCGGATTGGTGCGTCCTAGGGGGGCGAGGCTAATTCCGCAGTTGCCGGTGATGACGGTTGTGGCACCCTGACTCACTTTGGGTTGCATTGAGGGGTCGGCCAGCACCAAGCGGTCGTCGTGGGTGTGTACGTCGATAAATCCTGGGGAAATGGTTAACCCACCAACGTCTACGATGGTAGAGGCCTCAACCTGGAGGTTCGGACCGACTGCGCTGATCAAGCCGTTGCTAATTGCCACATCAGCACGATATCGGGGATTACCCGAACCATCAATGACGACGCCGTTTTTGAGAAGGAGATCACATTTCATAGGGGATAACTTGAGTGTTGTAAGTCGCACCATTATGGTACAACTTCGGCTGTTATTCATTGAGTTCTTTGTGGAAAAACATTCTTTTTTTGTTATTCCAAATTTGGTCTAAAGCCAATTACCCACTGTGGCACGGTAATTGCTTTCATAGATATTGCACGTTCCTATTTATCTGGAGTCTTTTATGAAATTAAATCGACGTGATTTACTGAAGGGCGCAGCTGGCTTGGGCTTGGCGGCAAGTGGCATGGTTGGTGCACCCGCTTTTTCGCAATCCTCTTCCCGCATTCTGAAATTTGTTCCCCAGTCCAACTTGGCGAACTTTGACCCAATTTGGGGCACGCAGTACGTGGTGCGTAACGGCGCCCAGCTGGTTTGGGACACGTTGTACGGTATGGATGACAAGCTGCAACCGCAGCGTCAGATGGTCGAAGGTGAAGAGGTCTCCAGCGATGGATTGACCTGGACCTTCAAACTGCGTCCTGGCATGAAATTCCATGATGGCGAGCCTGTGCGCGCTGTCGACGCAGTCGCCAGTATTAACCGTTGGTCGCAACGTGACCCCATGGGCCTGATGATCCGTGCGGTTCAAAAAGAGTTAGTCGTGGTCAACGATTCGACCTTCAAGTGGGTCCTGTCCAAACCCTATCCAAAGATGTTGTTGGCACTGGGCAAGGTCGGAACGCCGATTTGCTTCATCATGCCTGAGCGCTTCGCTAAGACCGATCCATTCAAGCAGATTGAGGATTACATCGGTTCGGGCCCAATGAAGTTCTCGCGCAAAGAGTTCAAGCCAGGTGCCTTGGCTGTGTTCGAGCGTTTTGATGGCTACAACTCACGCAAAGAGCCAGGTAACTGGATGGCTGGCGGCAAGCAGATCAATTTCGACCGTATCGAATGGATCATTATGCCCGACCCTGCCACAGCGTCTGCGGCCTTGCAGAGCGGTGAAGTGGATTGGTGGGAAACACCTCTGCCAGATTTGGTGCCATTGCTGCGTCGCAATCGCAATATTTCTGTCGACATTGCCGATCCACTGGGTAACATCGGCTCGTTCCGCATGAACCATATTCATGCACCTTTTAATAATCCAAAAGTGCGTCGTGCTGTTCAGATGGCGATCAGTCAAGAAGACTACATGCGCGCGGTGGTTGGCTCTGACACTAAGCTTTGGAAAAAATCTGCCAGTTTCTTTACCCCGGGCACATCTCTGTATACAGAGAATGGCGGTGAAGTACTCAAGAATGGTCCAAACATGGAACTCGCGAGAAAAATGTTGGCTGACTCCGGCTACAAAGGCGAGCCCGTGGTGTGTTTGGTTGCGCAGGATAATGCCGTCACCAAAGCTCAGGGTGAAATCACAGCCGACGTACTCAAGCGTTTGGGTATGAACGTCGACTTTGTGGCGACTGACTGGGGTACTGTTGGTCAGCGTCGTGCCTCTAAGAACGAGCCAGGTAAAGGCGGTTGGGGGATGTTCCACACTTGGCACGCTGGCGCAGACATGGCCACGATCGCCGGTAACATCGGTGTGCGTGCGAATGGCGACAAGGCCTGGTTTGGCTGGCCCAATGTGCCTGCGGTCGAGAAGGGTATTGACGAGTGGTTTGATGCTTCTACCGTTGCTGCTGAGAAGGCGTCCTTTGACAAAATCAACAAGTCAGCAATGGAAGAGGTCGTCTACATTCCGACAGGCTTCTTCTACACCTATCAAGCTTGGCGCAAGAACGTCACCGGTATCGTCGGTGGCCCATTGCCCTGGTTTAACGGTGTAAAGAAAACCTAACGCTGGTTTGAGTCGATGAGGTTTTAAGTTTAGGATGGGCTCACCTTTAGGTGAGTCCCATCTTGACACCTAATCTGCTGTAGTTTCGGATTCAACCTAGTAGCACGGAAACTCCAACACTATGTTTAGTTATATTGTTCGCAGGGTATTTGCGACCATACCGGTCATGCTGATCGTCGCCCTGTTTGTGTTTAGTTTGCTTTACATTGCACCGGGTGATCCGGCTGTTGTGATTGCGGGCGACCAAGCCAGTCCGGCAGACGTCGAAAAAATCAGAGCGGGTTTAGGTTTAGATAGGCCTTTCCTGATTCGTTTCTCCGAATGGTTATTTAATCTTATGCGTGGTGACCTTGGTGTTTCCATGTTTACCAATATTCCCGTCAGCGAGTTGATCGGTCAACGGATCGAGCCCACTTTGTCGTTGATGGCGTTGACCCTTGTCCTCGCAATCGGAATCGCTGTGCCGATCGGTGTCTTGGCTGCTTGGAAGGCCGGTACCTGGATCGATCGTGGCGTGATGGCGATTTCGGTCGTTGGCTTTTCCGTC
>JBIKOQ010000231.1:0-3799 GCA_044357955.1 Burkholderiaceae bacterium
AATAGAAACTTGTTTGGCAGATTTATTCGGGTAGACGACCCAAGTGCTTGAGAATGCGAACCACATCGGGTCCGATGTGGTCGTAAAAGTGATAGAGGCCTGAGCAGAGATAGTTCATCCCGGACTCACCATCCCGACTTTTGATGAGTCTGTTTTTGGGGCATTCGCCCCAGCAGAGCTGGAGGTAATCACAGCTGCGACACTGCTTGGGCAAGGTATCGCGCTTGTCCATGCCAAATTTTTCTTGCACGATAGAAAACGCCATATCCCCGAGATGCGTTTGCGCAATATTGCCGAGCCGATACTCGGGATAAACAAAGTGATCGCACGAGTACACCTCTCCGTCGTGTTCTACGGCGAGTCCTTTGCCGCAAAACTCTGCTTGCGTGCATGTCTGGGCGGGCATTCCCGCCGCTTGCGCGATCGCTGTTTCAAATAGATTGACATGAATGCGACCGAAATCCGTCGCAAGCCATTCATCCCAAACACCAGTTAAAAATGTGCCATAGTCATCGGGGTCGACGGACCAGTCCGTGACGATCGATAGGGGATGGCCTGGCTTGGCACGTGCTGAGTCTTGGAGGGGTGCAGAAGAAAAATCCATTTTTCCAGGGGCAGCCTCTTTGAATGTACGAGGCTCAACGGCAGGGTTGAACTGCACCCTCCAACTGCCGACCTCATCGACCAAAAAGCGATAAACCTCTTTTGGGTGTTTGGCATTGGCGCGATTTACTACACATAGCGCGGCGAAAGGCACGTCGGCCGCGACAAGTTTGCGGGCCGCGCTCATTACTAAATCAAATGTAGGTTTGTTATTACGTGTTTTTCTATAAAGATCGTGCAGTTCACGAGGACCATCGATAGAAAGTCCGACATGAAAATGATTCCTTTTCAGGAAGGCGATCCACGCATCGTCCAGAGCAATGCCATTTGTTTGCAAGTCATTTTCGATACGCTGCCCTGCACGAGCGTACTTGGCTTGTAATTCGACAACACGCTCATAAAAGGGCAGACCCATCAAAGTAGGTTCGCCACCCTGCCATGAGAAAACGACCTGTTCGCCTGTCTGACTCTCGATGTATTGACGGATATGCTGCTCAAGTGTGGGATCATCCATCCGTGCATGCGGCTGATGTTCGAGCAGATCGGTTTTATGCAGATAAAAACAATAATCGCAATCGATATTGCATTCCGCGCCAGAAGGTTTGTTCATCGCATGAAAGCGATAGTGTCGACCGGCGGGGAGTGGGGGTAGTTTAAGTTCAGGCTTTTGCACGGAGAGAAGGTTTACTTGTTGATTTTTGTGATCTTGTTCCCCTGAATGCCAACACCTGCCATCAAGCCTTTTTGTCCAAACACAAAGGCGTAAATATCTTTTTGCATGGTGGTGGTCGTCATGGAGTTTGCCATGCCCTGGTCAATCACAACAACACTGGGGCCGACGCCAACCTCAAAACCTTGGGCGACATTCAAAGCATTAACGGCCGTCTCGGTCATGAAAAACATGGCATAGCCATATTCTTGGGCACCCGCCTGAAAACCAAAAGAAGCCCCACCCGTATTATAAAAAGCCGCTGCCTTGTCACCACGCCACAGGACTCCTTCGCCATACTGCCCGCCAACCATGAAGCCCGCTTTTTTGATGCTAGGGAACACTAAAATTGCGGCTGCTTTAGTGCTGAGTTCTTTGGCAATAGCATTTTGTGCAATCAGGGCGTTGAGTGAGGCACGTGAACTGCGTTCGAGTGCCTCGCGTGTCTCTGCGTGAGCGCTCGAAGCGAACACTGCAGTGAATGCAAGGATCAGGAAAGCAAAAGCGTTACGAAGCGTAAGAGTCAGCATGATGAGATCATTGATTAAATTAAAGTGGTCGCCAAGTCTAGCTAAGAGCCCCTCAGCGTGAGTTAAATAGAATACACGCAACTTTAATCATTGGATACCATTTCCCGATCTCGAAAGGGGGCCAAAGCTCTGCAGGGCCCTAGAATTGTCATCGTAACAATGGCTTCGCGCAGATGTGCCTGATTTCTGAGCCGTGGATGCGCCGTGCGCAAGCCCTTTGGCGTACGCTGCGGCGCGTCAGGTTGGGGTGAAGCGATCTCTTGGTAGCTCTGACCCGTATAGAGAGGTGAGGTATAGGCAGGCGTTGTTGCAGTGGGCACGAATACCGTTGGCGGAGCTTCAGGGATAGATGGGCTGGGAAAAGGCGTCCTTGATTCAGCGGTTGGTTGTGGAAAGTTCCACTCCTCAAGGTCTGAACCTTGAGGTTGTGATTCGATCCCCCCAGGCATCTTTTTCAGGATGAACGGTTTTGTACTGGTTTTAATTTTGCGTTTTGAACGCTCATTGATATAGACGATCAACGCAGCAATGCCTGCGAAAATCGCAACAACCGAAACGAGCTCTACGTCAAACATGAGGACTTACTTCCTTGGAGTAGAAGGTGTAGGGTCATCAGGTGTGCCTGCAATGGTATCTCTCATCTGGGTATCTGCCTGTAAATTCTTCATACGGTAATAATCCATAATTCCCAGATTGCCTTCGCGGAATGCCATCGCCATTGCATGAGGCACTTCGGCTTCGGCTTCGACGACTTTAGCCCGCATTTCTTGTTCAAGTGCGACCGCCATGGCGCGTCGCTCTTCCGCCTTGGCTTGAGCGATTTGTTTGTCAGCATTTGCTTGGTCGATTTGAAGTTTAGCGCCGATGTTGGCACCGACATCCACATCCGCGATATCGATAGAAAGGATCTCATATGCCGTACCGGCATCCAGACCTTTGCTCAAAATATGTTTGGAGATGTGATCGGGATTTTCCAACACACTTTTATGATTCAACGCAGAGCCGATGGTGCTGACCATACCTTCACCGACGCGGGCGATGATAGTTTCTTCGCCAGCACCACCTACGAGTCGGTCGATATTCGTGCGTACCGTGACACGAGAAACAACAATCAGTTGGATGCCATCTTTCGCGACAGCGGCAATGCGCGGTGTTTCAATGACCTTGGGAAGGACCGACATTTGTACGGCTTCTAAAACATCTCTGCCGGCGAGGTCGATCGCCGCAGCGCGCTTAAAAGGCAAGGAAATGTTGGCCTTGTCAGCGGAAATCATGGCATTGACGACACGAACGACATTGCCGCCTGCGAGAAAGTGCGCCTCAAGATCATTCACTGAAATCTCAAGACCGGCTTTGACCGCGCTAATACGGGCATTAATGATCATGCCGGGGGGAACGCGGCGAAGACGCATGGCAATCAAGGTAAAGATTCCAACGTAGGCGCCCGATGCCCATGCGGCGATCCACAGTGGGAGAGGCACCAGATAAAGTATCAAGATAATGACTGCGATAAGAGGGATCAGTAGTCCAAGAGAACCGATGAGGCCAGTGTCGATACCAATCATTGTTGACTCCTTATGTTTGGGGACCAAGGTCCCTTTGTACGACGATACGATTACCGTCTACATGCAAGACGCGGATAGGTGAGCCTGCGTCAATGAATTCACCGTCCGATACGACATCGACTCGGTGTCCTTGAAAGTCCGCGATGCCCGCGGGTCTAAGCGTGCTGTGTGCATGCCCGGTACGCCCAAGCCACTGATAATCGGAGGGAGGCGCCGAAGAGAAACCGTCCGAGGTATCGAGCGCGGTACTGAGAATGAGTTTACGACCAATCGGTAGTTTGGGGAGAAACTTTAAGAACAGCGCGGTCAGGACAATGGCCAGTGCAACTGAGAATCCCATCCGTACCACGGCCCAAAGAACAAAACCTGAGTGGCTACCCGCGCCCAGCGTA
>JBIKOQ010000232.1:0-3797 GCA_044357955.1 Burkholderiaceae bacterium
CCTTTATTGTTCATCCTAAATATCTTGAACACTTAGCACGCACTCGCGCTTGCGCGGTGATTGTTCTGCCTGAAATCGAAGAAAAACTCGCTCAAACATCTCCTGCGCCTCAATTTACCCGCATTGTCTGTAAGCATCCTTATCTTCTTTACGCCCGAATCTCTCAGTGGTTCGAATGGGCGAGTCGGCCGGCATATGAACCTGGCATTCATGCTACTGCGGTCGTTGACCCTACGGCGATCATCTCCCCTAGTGCACGCATTGGCCCCCATGCGGTCATTGGCGCACGTTGTGTGGTGGGGGCGATGACTCAGATTGGCGCAGGTTGCTTTTTAGGTGATGATGTTGAGATCGGCTCTTCTACGATTCTTTATCCGCGCGTTTCTATTTATTACGGGGTTAAATTGGGTGATCGATCGATTATCCATAGCGGTGTTGTACTCGGGGCGGATGGCTTTGGATTTGCACCCGACCCAAGCCTTTCCAAAGGGGCATGGGGGAAAATTCCACAGCTAGGCGTTGTACTTGTCGGTCATGACGTAGAGATTGGCGCCAACACAACCATTGACCGAGGGGCTCTTGATAACACCATCATCGGAGACGGCGTTAAAATCGATAACCAAGTCATGATTGGTCACAATTGCGTCATTGGTGCGCATACCGCGATTGCCGCATGTGTTGGTATCGCCGGATCGACCACGGTTGGATCACGCTGCACAATTGGTGGGATGGCCGGCATTTCAGGCCATCTCGTGATTGGTGATGATGTGCATATTTCTGGTGGCACAGGCATTATCGCGAGCATTGATCAACCGGGGCGTTACACCGGTGTTTACCCCTTTGCAGAACACAAAGAATGGCAGCGAAATGCTGCTGTGATCACTCAGCTATCTGGGCTGCGTAAGCGACTCAAGGTTCTTGAGCGCAACGAGTCATAAGCACGCTAGCGTCGTTAACAATACGTATTACGTTTTTTCGTTTAGATTACTTAAAGCGTCTAGGATAAGTTATGCAACTTGATATTAAAGGGATTCTCGACAGAATTCCTCATCGCTATCCGATGTTGTTGATTGATCGGGTCATTGACTTGGTGCCAGGTAAATCGATCAAGGCACTTAAAAATGTATCCATTAATGAGCCTTTTTTTACAGGACATTTCCCTCATCATCCTGTGATGCCAGGTGTGCTGATTCTTGAAGCCATGGCACAAGCGGCTGCAATATTTTCTTTTGCAGATGAGGCAGGTCTCAAACCCAAAGATGAAGAGATTTTGTATTATTTTGTTGGAATTGATGCCGCTCGATTTCGCAAACCTGTATTGCCTGGCGATCAACTGCACATTGAAGTTGTTGCCGAGCGCTTGGGTCGAAGTATTTGTAAATATCAAGGTCATGCCTTTGTTGATGGACAAGCAGTCGCGGAGGCTAAGTTGATGTGCGCGATCAGACCAATGGAAAAATAAATGGCTGCCTTCATCCATCCGACTGCTCTCATCGACCCCAAGGCTCAATTACATCCCACTGTTTCAGTCGGGGCTTATTCCATCATCGGACCGGGTGTCCGTATCGGTGCTGATACGATTATTGGACCTCATTGCATCATTGACGGTGAGACGACCATTGGTCAAAGTAATCATTTTTATCGTTTTTGTTCGATTGGAGGCATGCCTCAGGACAAAAAATATGCAGGCGAACCCACCCAACTTGTCATGGGTGATCGCAATATGGTGCGTGAGTATGTCACCATTAATACTGGGACCATTCAGGATGGCGGTGTGACGCGACTGGGTTCTGACAATTGGATCATGGCCTATGTCCATGTCGCGCACGATTGTCAGATTGGCAGCCAAACGATTCTCGCCAATGGCGTTCAAATGGGTGGTCATGTCCATATCGGCGATTGGGCAATCGTCGGTGGTCTTGCTGCAGTCCATCAGTTTGGCAAGATCGGCGCACACAGCATGACGGGCGGTCAAAGTGCGCTTCATATGGATATTCCTCCTTATGTGATGGGCTCTGGCAATCCCTGCGTCCCGGTTGGCATTAATGTCGAAGGTCTTAAACGCCGTGGATTTACGCCTGAATCCATCAGTGCACTTCGTGACGCCTACAAGATTATTTATAGACGTGGTTTAAGCCTCAGCGATGCTTGCGCTGAAATTCGCAACAGGCAACAACTTGAACCCGCCGTTGCCGATGCGCTTCAACCCTTGCTCGACTTTGTAGAGGCGAGTGCGCGCGGCATCATTCGACCATGACCTGGCGCCTTGGGCTCATTGCGGGCGAGCCCTCGGGTGACTTAATCGCCGCTCAAGCATTGGCAGGACTCAAACAGGCAGACCCCTCGGTTCGTCCCGAAGGGATTGGCGGTCCGCATTTGGCTGCCGAAGGTTTGGACATCTGGCATCCTATGCATGCCCTCAGCGTCTTTGGTTATGTCGATGCTATCAAGCGTTTACCTACTTTATTACACATATATCACGATGTTAAAAATCGCTGGTTGCGAGAGCCTCCAACCGTTTTTTTAGGGGTCGATGCCCCAGACTTTAATTTACGTTTGGAACATCGCTTGCGTCGAGCGGGTATTCCTACGGTTCATTTTGTAGGTCCATCGATTTGGGCCTGGCGCTACGAGCGCATTCATTACATTCGTGAAGCTGTCTCTCACATGCTTGTATTGTTTCCTTTTGAAGAGGCTATTTATAAAAAGGAAGGTATTCCTGTCACCTATGTTGGTCATCCCATGGCCGATGCGATTGCGATAGAACCCGATCAGCAAGCAGCGCGTATGCGCCTTGGACTGGATCAACAAGCGAGAGTCATTGCAATGTTGCCCGGAAGCCGAGCATCAGAGATCAAACTGATTGCGCCGCGATTTTTACAAACAGCCCAACGCCTACAAAAGCATGATCCGTCTCTTCAGTTCGTTGTCCCCATGGTCAATGCGCAGCGAGAACGCGAATTCAGCGTATTTTTAACGCAATACCCCGTGAATCACTTGCAAATCGTGAGAGCGCAACCTCAAGCCATCGGCATTGCTGATCCGATTGCCTGGTCTGTTCTTGAGGCCTGTGATGTTGCGCTTGTTGCAAGCGGTACGGCGACGCTCGAAACGGCACTATTTAAAAAACCTATGGTGATTTCTTATGCGGTTTCTCCTTTAGTCAGAAAAATTATGGCCTGGAAATCCGGGCAGGAAAGACCTTATTTACCTTGGGTGGGGTTGCCAAATGTCTTGCTCAACGACTTTGTCGTTCCCGAGCTCATTCAAGAGGATGCCACGCCCGAAAAGCTGGCGCAGGCGCTTTCAGCTTTATTAAATGATGAGCCTCGTTGTGAAATCATCAAACGTCGATTTACTGATTTGCATCATACGCTGCGTTGCAATACACCCGTTCGAGTGGCTCAGGCTATTGCATCGATCGCGATCAATGGTCGTTCAATCAAATGAAAACATCAACGGTGCATGCATCTCAAGCGAGTCTTTTTGATGTACAGAAAGAAACAACGCTGTATGCCGCAGGTGTTGATGAGGCGGGTCGGGGTCCGCTGGCAGGCGATGTTTACGCTGCCGCTGTGATTCTCGACAGCCGTTATCCGATCGATGGACTGGCTGATTCAAAAGTTCTTTCAGAGAAAAAACGTGAGCTTCTCGCCGAACACATTCAAGCGCGCGCGCTGTGTTGGTCGGTGGGCATTGCTACCGTTGAGGAAATTGATCGGCTTAATATTTTACAAGCGACGCTTCTGGCGATGAAGCGGGCTGTAGAAGGGCTTTCTATTCAGCCTGAACTCGCC
>JBIKOQ010000233.1:0-3785 GCA_044357955.1 Burkholderiaceae bacterium
CGCTTTGCGCCCCGGTATGCCACGCTTTGCCGGTGGCTTGGCAGGCTATTTTGGCTACGACACCGTGCGCAACATCGAGCCTAAGCTCGGCCCCGCCCTCAAACCCTACCCTGCGGGGATGGGCGAAGGCCCCCCAGATATTCTGTTGCTACAGACCGACGAACTCGTGATTGTGGACAACTTGGCCGGTCGTATTTACCTCATGGTGTATGCCGACCCCACAGAGCCCGAAGCCTTTAGTCGTGCGCAAAAACGCCTTAAAGAGCTGCGGATCAAGCTGCGTAAACCTGTTGAGATTCCATATAGTCATTCAAGCGTCGTGACCAAAGAAGAGCGCAGCTTTGCCAAGTCGGACTACCTAGCCGCTGTGCGACGCGCCAAAGAATACATCGCTGCGGGCGACCTGATGCAAGTCCAAGTCGGACAGGTCATCACCAAACCCTTTAGCGACTCTCCGCTATCTCTTTACCGCGCGCTGCGCTCGCTCAATCCATCCCCATACATGTACTTCTGGAACTTTGGAGATTTCCAAGTCGTTGGGGCCTCTCCCGAAATCTTGGTGCGCCAAGAAGCCTTGCCCATCGCCGAAGATGCCCCCGCAGGCACGCAGGCAGAAACAGAAATTACGATTCGGCCTCTGGCGGGGACACGAAAACGTGGTGCGACACCCGAAGAAGACGCCGCGCTTGCGCAAGAGCTGCTCGCCGACCCCAAAGAGCGCGCCGAACATGTCATGTTGATCGACCTCGCGCGCAATGACGTCGGTCGCGTGGCCAAAATTGGCTCTGTCAAAGTGACCGACACGATGGTGATCGAACGCTATTCACACGTGATGCACTTGGTCTCCAACGTCACGGGCACACTTGAGGCTGGCATGAGCAATATGGATGTATTGCGCGCGTCGTTTCCCGCCGGCACATTGACCGGTGCCCCTAAAGTACGCGCCATGCAAATGATCGACGAGCTCGAGCCCGTGCGCCGCGGCATTTACGGCGGCGCCGCCGGCTACTTGAGCTACGGTGGGGAAATGGATGTTGCCATCGCGATTCGCACCGGCATCATCAAGGACGGCATGCTCTACGTGCAAGCCGCCGCCGGCATCGTGGCTGACTCGAATCCCGAGATGGAATGGCTCGAAACTGAGGCCAAAGCACGCGCAGTGCTGCGCGCAGCGGAACAAGTGCAAAACGGTCTGGATGATCCGTTCTAACTCGCCAAAACAGGATAAACAAAATGTTACTGATGATCGATAACTACGACTCGTTTACCTACAACCTGGTGCAGTATTTTGGCGAGCTCGGCCAAGACGTCCGCGTCTACCGTAACGACCAGATTACGCTCGCGGAAATTGACGCGCTTAAACCAGATCATATTTGTATTTCACCTGGCCCCTGCTCGCCCTCAGAGGCCGGCGTCTCTGTCGACGTGATTAAACACTATGCCGGAAAAGTACCGATTCTAGGTGTGTGCCTGGGGCACCAAGCGATCGGCGCCGCTTTTGGGGGCAATATTGTCCGTGCCCAACAAATCATGCATGGCAAAACTTCTGAGATCACACACACTGATTCCGACGTTTTCAAAGGCCTACCCTCACCCTTTACCGTGATCCGTTATCACTCACTGGCCATCGAACGGGCCACGATTCCAGATTGCCTAGAAATCACTGCGCAAACTGCGGATGGAGAGATTATGGGCGTGCGTCACAAAACGCTACCTATCTATGGTGTGCAGTTTCACCCAGAGTCCATTTTGAGCGAACACGGTCACGCCATGCTACGTCACTTTCTTGAACTGCCAGCGACCACGCTCGCCTCGACCAAATAGGATAGCGACTCATGATTACTCCAAGCGAAGCACTACACCGCTGCATCGAACATCGCGAAATTTTTCATGATGAAATGCTGCACCTGATGCGTATGTTGATGCGCGGCGAGATGTCGCCCTCCATCGCGTCTGCCTTGTTGATGGGCTTGCGCGTAAAAAAAGAAACCATCGGTGAAATCACTGCTGCCGCGCAAGTCATGCGTGAATTCGCCACGCCCGTTCATGTCGCCAATCCACAAGACATGGTGGATATGTGTGGGACGGGCGGTGATGGCAGCAATACCTTCAACATCTCCACGACCGCGATGTTTGTTGCCGCGGCGGCCGGTGTTCCCATCGCAAAACACGGCGGACGCAGCGCGTCTTCGTCATCGGGTAGCGCGGATGTACTCGAAGCGTTAGGCGCCAACCTGTCCCTAACGCCAGAACAAGTCTCCGCTTGCATTGAGGATACAGGCATCGGTTTTATGTTCGCCCCCGCTCACCACGGTGCGATGAAAAATATCGCGCCCGTGCGCAAAGAGCTCGGTGTACGTACGATTTTCAACCTCCTTGGCCCCTTGACCAATCCTGCGGGCGCCGCTAACCAGCTCATGGGCGTCTTTCACCCCGATCTCGTCGGCATACAGGTTCGCGTACTACAGTCTCTTGGCTCGCGACACGTCATGATCGTGCACGGCAAAGACGGCATGGACGAAGCCTCGCTTGGTGCGGGCACAATGGTTGGCGAGCTCAAAGACGGCGTCATCCACGAGTACGAAATTCATCCCGAGGACTTTGGTTTAACCATGGCCTCCAATCGCAGCATCAGAGTCACCAGCAAAGAAGAGTCGCGCGACTATGTGCTTGAGGCCCTTGGCAACACGCCCGGAACGGCACGCGATATTGTGGCCTTTAACGCAGGCTTGGCGATTTACGTCGGCAATCACGCCTCCACAATCCAAGACGGGATTAAGATGGCCTTTGAAGCCATTGCGAGCGGCGCTGCGCGCGACAAGCTCGAAGCCTTTTGCGCCCACACAAGGAGATATGCAGCATGAGCGATATCCTCAATAAAATCCTCGCCGTCAAAGCCCAAGAAGTTGCCGCTGAGCGGCTAGTGCGCAGCGAAGCCGAACTCCTCAAAGAAGCCAAGGCACGCAAAGATGTCCGCGGTTTTGGCAAAGCACTCGAAACCCGGGTCGCCGCAGGCAAGCCTGGCGTGATTGCAGAAATCAAAAAAGCCTCTCCCTCAAAAGGCGTGTTGCGCGAGATTTTTATCCCCGCCGACATCGCCGCGTCTTATGCCGAGCATGGTGCTGCGTGCTTATCTGTCTTAACGGACAAACAATTTTTTCTGGGGGACGACGACTATCTCCGTCAAGCTCGTGAGGCGTGCAAACTCCCCGTTCTAAGGAAAGACTTTATCGTCGATCCGTATCAAATCATCGCTGCACGGGCGATGGGCGCAGACTGTATCTTGCTGATTGTTTCGGCTTTGAGTCCGACGCAGCTCTCTGAGTTTGAAGAGTGCGCCTTCGAGCTTGGCATGGATGTACTCGTCGAGGTGCATGATGCTGAGGAACTCGACATCGCGCTCGATATGAACACCTCACTGCTCGGCATCAACAATCGAAATCTGCGTACGTTCGAAACCTCTCTACAGAACACACTTGATTTGCTGCAACGCATCCCCATCGGTAAATTGGTGATTACCGAAAGCGGCATTTTGACGCCCGCCGATGTACAGTTAATGCGCGACAATGATGTCCATGCGTTCCTGGTCGGTGAGGCCTTTATGCGCGCACCTAATCCCGGTGCAGAACTTGCGCGTTTGTTTGCCTGAGCGCGTTGCCCTGCGCATGACACCCCAGAGCAATCAGCTCAAAGAAGCCTCGCTGAAGCCGCATCTCGAAGGCATTCCGAACGCGTGGCAACACTGTCTGGCAGCTCCGTCTGTTCGCACCGCGCTTGAGAGCCTT
>JBIKOQ010000234.1:0-3784 GCA_044357955.1 Burkholderiaceae bacterium
GCCTCGGTGCGTGATATGCTCAGTGGCGATGACTCGGTTAATTACAAAAGCGTGGTGCGAACCGATCCTCTGAGCATTCCGCCCGACATGACTCAGGCTGCGAGTGACCCACGTTTCCGAGCACCGGACTCAGGCACGACGACATTTTCGCAGTTTCAGCAGACTGGACAGGCAAGCCCTGCAGCCAAAGCTTCGACGGCCCAGTCAGCGGTCCTGCCCACGCGTAGCGATATGCGCGTGATGCGCGATGGTGATTTGCGCTGGTTGTCTGTAGACATCCCGGCTGACCGGGCGTTTTCCTCGGCGGCTGATTTCTGGACCGAAACGGGTTTCACCTTGGATGTCACGGATCCCAAAGCGGGATTGCTCGTGACCAACTGGGCGGAAAACCGCGCCAATATTCCTGATAGCTGGATTCGTCAGATGCTCGGCAAAGCGATTCCCGGTGCCTGGGACAGCGGTACGCGCGACAAATTTCGTACACGGATCGAGCGTAACGGCAACCGTACAGAGATCTACATCACACATCAACGCATGACTGAGGAGGCGCGCGGTCAAGCCTCTGGCGGCGCAGCCGCTGAGATCCGTTGGACCATTAGCAAAGAAGACCCTGGTCTAAATGCCACGATGCTTGCTCGATTGATGGTTTTCCTTGGCGAAGACGTCGATGGTGCTCGTAAAAAAGTCGCTCAGGCAAACGCCAATCCACAGGGGCCTCAGGTCACGACGGGACCGGGTGGCGATAAAACCGCCTTGATCATTAACGAAACCTTTGATCGCGCTTGGCGGCGCGTGGGTGTGGCATTGGATTCGGGTGGCTTCGCGGTGGATGATCGCGACCGTTCGACCGGTGAGTACTATGTCCGTTACGTGGACGTCGACACTGGCATCAAGCGCGAAGATCCGCACTTTTTAGCGCGCATGTTTGGCGCTAAAAACCCTGGCAAAGCACCGACATACCGAATTCGTTTGACGACGATGGGTACGCAGACCGAAGTTGTTGTTCTGGATGAAAAGGGTGTGCGTGATACGAGCGCAACAGCCCAACGTCTCCTAGGCGTTCTGGCAGACAAAATCTAAACGAAGCAAAAAGCACCATGTTGGTGCTTCCTTGTTGTCATTGGCGCCCCATGTTGGGGCGCTTTTTTTTGAGCAAACTCCTGAGCGCGGTATAAGGCGCAATACCGAATTCGGGCATCATTTTTGCTTGTATTTACAGTATGCACCCTTTAGAGTAGGTTATGCACCCTATAGAGACTTTCAGCCCCAAAGAATGGCTTGCTCGGCTTGATCTTGATTTTTTTGTCAGACCGGTTAATCATGCACCTGCAACTGTCACTGCGGCTGCGGATGCGTCTTTCCAGACGAATCTAAAACATCGACATCAGGGACCGTTACGCATCCAAAAGGCGCTTTACCCAGAGGGGCCCTCACTTTGCCATGCCATCATTGTCCATCCGCCCGGCGGGATCGCAGGCGGTGATCGTCTTGAGGTGCAAGTGCAGAGTCAGGCACGCAGTCAGGGGTTGGTGACCACACCATCTGCGGCTAAGTGGTATGGGACGGATGGGGTCGTCCCCGCGACGCAAAAAATTGAGATTGCCCTGGTGGGACAATTGGAGTGGCTCCCACAGGAAACGATTGTCTTTGATCGTGCTCTGGTTGAATCTGAACTCACGATTAAGGCTGGCGCAACGGGCGCGATGTTGGGATGGGATCATTTGATATTTGGACGTCATGCCTCAGGCGAGTCTTTCAAAACCGGTCGTTTTGCACAGTCTCTGCGCATTCATTTGTGTGAGGGATTAGTCTGGCACGATCGTATTGTGCTCGGTGGTGGGGACGCCTTGTTTGATTCTCCGATCGGCTTGAGAGGGCACTATGCGTTTGCCACACTCTGGGCGATTCTGGCAGAGCCGGACACTTGGACAGAAGCTCGACTTGAGTCGCTCCGTACGCATAGTCCAGCAGTCTCCTGGACCGTGTTACATCCCCGCTTGCTCATCGGACGCTTGCTTGTCGAGCCCTTAAAGCTCAAGGGTTTGCTTGAACAAGCCTGGAGCATCTTGCGACCCATTGTTTTAAAGCGCCCAGCCCTCAATCCTCGGCTTTGGGCCACCTGAATAAAGGAATTTTTATGGATCTCACCCCAAGAGAAAAAGATAAGTTGCTGATTTTTACAGCGGCGTTACTTGCCGAACGACGTCTAGCACGTGGCTTGAAACTCAATGTGCCCGAAGCCATTGCCCTCATCACAGCAACGATCATGGAAGGTGCGCGTGATGGCAAAACGGTCGCAACACTGATGGCAGAGGGCCGCAGTATTTTGACGCGCGCAGACGTCATGGAGGGCATCCCTGAGATGATCCCAGATATCCAAGTCGAAGCTACGTTTCCCGATGGCACCAAGCTTGTCACGGTTCATCAACCTATTCAGTGAGAAGCGGACATGCAAACAACGCCTATGATTCCAGGACAAATACTTGTCCAAGACGGTGAAGACATTGAAATCAATGTGGGTCGAAAGCTGCTGAGCCTCACCGTAGCCAATACCGGCGACCGGCCCGTGCAGATTGGCTCACACTTCCATTTTGCAGAAACGAATGCGGCCTTACATTTTGATCGCGCTGCCGCGCGTGGGTTTCGCTTGAATATTCCTGCTGGCACAGCGATTCGTTTTGAGCCAGGACAAGAGCGTGTTGTTGAGCTTGTCGCCCTCAGCGGTGATCGCATCGTGTATGGATTTTCTGGGGCCGTCATGGGGAGTCTGGATCAATGAAAATTTCAAGACAAGCGTATGCCGAAATGTTTGGTCCAACGACAGGCGATCGTATTCGTCTGGCCGACACGGCGCTGTTTGCCCGCGTAGAAAAGGACTTTACGATTTACGGTGAAGAGGTCAAATTTGGTGGTGGCAAGGTGATCCGTGACGGCATGGGACAGTCGCAGCGCATGAGTGCAGACTGCGTCGACACCGTATTGACTAATGCATTGATCATCGATTATTGGGGTATCGTCAAAGCCGATATCGGCATTAAAAATGGGCGCATCTCTGGGATCGGTAAGGCCGGCAATCCGGATATTCAGCCGGGTGTGACGATTGTGATTGGCCCCGCGACAGAGGTCATCGCAGCCGAGGGCATGATCGTGACCGCGGGTGGGGTGGACAGTCATATTCACTTTATCTGTCCGCAACAAATCGAAGAGGCCCTGTGCTCAGGCGTGACCACCATGATTGGCGGTGGGACGGGTCCTGCAACCGGGACCTTTGCAACAACGGTGACACCCGGACCCTGGCACTTGGCGCGTATGTTGCAATCACTCGAGTCCTATCCGATCAACATCGGTTTGTTGGGCAAGGGCAATGTCTCACTGCCAGGTCCACTCCATGAGCAAATCGAAGCCGGAGCAGTCGGTTTAAAACTCCATGAGGACTGGGGCAGCACGCCGGCTGCGATCGATAACTGTCTGACTGTGGCGGATCAGACCGACACGCAAGTGGCGATTCATACCGATACACTCAACGAGTCAGGGTTTGTCGAGGCAACACTCAAAGCCATTGATGGCAGAGTGATCCACACCTACCACACCGAGGGGGCGGGAGGCGGACATGCGCCCGATATCATCCGTGTCTGCGGTGAGCAAAATGTCCTACCTTCGTCGACCAATCCGACTCGGCCCTACACCATCAATACCCTGGATGAGCATCTGGATATGTTGATGGTATGTCATCATTTGGATGCTTCAATCGCCGAGGATATCGCCTTTGCAGAAAGCCGAATCC
>JBIKOQ010000235.1:0-3775 GCA_044357955.1 Burkholderiaceae bacterium
ATCAATAGATTGGGATTCGTAATTTTATTCATTTTGGCAATGGTGGCTTCGGGCACACCTGTAGCACGCGAAATTTTATTCAGCGTATCGCCAGGTTTAACAACATACGTCGAAACACTGGGCGTGCCTGAAGACAAGTCAGACACAGGCGCGCTTTTATTTGACGTACAACCCACTAAAACGAGTGCCAACACACATAAGGCTGTGGAAGAAAATGTTTTAAGCAGAGTATTTGATTTCACGCTGACCTCGTTTTTTAGCTTGATGCATGTTTGGGCATCACCACGCATACTTTTCTCCTGAATGTTCAAGGTTGTAATCCAGATTTGAGCGGAACAAATCGTACCTCTTCCAGTTCTTCTCTAGACCAACTCGTTTCGCTGTTACGTTGAATTCGTATCAATTTTTGAGCACTTGCGCCTTCAGGCGCGATTAACATCCCTCCAATACTGAGTTGCGTCATCAGGGCTTGCGGAATTTTTAAACCCGCAGCCGCAACAATAATCGCATCAAAAGGGGCTGCGCTCGTTAATCCAGCCATACCATCACCATAACTGAGTCTGACTTTTGTCAGGCGAAGCACACGAAGATGCTCCTTTGCCATATCGTACAACGCACGGATACGCTCTATAGAATGGACCTGAGAAAAAACATAGGACATCACCGCAGCCTGATAGCCACAACCCGTTCCGACTTCGAGGACGCGAGCTGGTAAACCTAACTCGCAAACTGAAGCGATCATTCTTGCAACGACCCAAGGCTGAGAAATAGTTTGTCCGTGTCCGATTGGAAGCGCCGCATCATCGTAAGCACGGCTCGCCAAAGCCTCGTCCACAAACGCGTGCCTTGGAACGCGCTGCATGGCGCTCAACACCCGCTCGTCCGTGATGCCTTGAGCGTGCAAACGCTCAACCATCGCAATACGCAAGCGCTCAGAGTTTAGGCCAAGATTTTCAAAGGTTCTGAGAGGTGCATTGGGCGCTGCGTTTGCGTTCGACAAACGAGAAATAGAAATTTTTGTGTTGCTATTGGCTGGGGTGATGCCCTGGAGGCCTCTCGCACCGAGAGATTTAATGTCCTTGGCCGAGGCAGACAAGCGTGGATGCTTTAGCCATTGCATAATGGTTCGACCCAAGTCGCGACATCTGCCAATTGGGTATGTTTCGTCAGGTCAAGCCGTAATGGCGTGATTGAAACAAAACCTTGAGCAATCGCATCGAAATCAGTACCCTGCGTCGCATCGTTAGCCGCCCCAGCGGGACCGATCCAATAGACAGTCTCGCCGTAAGGCGTGCTCGAACGCACGACAGGCTGCGAAGGATGACGTTTACCTAAACGGGTGGCGAGGGTCCCTTTGATTTGATGTACTGCTAAGTCTGGAAAATTGACGTTGAGCAATGCCGCACCACCCAATGGGTTGTTGAGCTGCCGAGCGACGATATTGCGCGCCTGTGCCGCCGCAGCATCAAGATTGGACCACCCCTTGGACACTAAAGAAAAAGCGATAGAAGGGATACCAAATAAATGCCCTTCTGCGGCCGCTGCAACTGTACCCGAATACAAGGTGTCATCACCCATATTGGCGCCATTATTGATGCCAGAAACAACAAGGTCAGGACGCCGGTCGAGCAAGCCCGTGAGCGCAACATGCACACAGTCCGAAGGCGTACCGTTTACAAAGGTAAAGCCGTTTGGCGCCTGCCGGACAGCCAAAGGTCGACTCAAGGTCAGGGAGTTAGAGGCGCCGCTGTGATTGACCTCAGGTGCGACAACGGTAATATCAGCTAAATCACGCAGAACTGAGACTAAAGCCTCGAGTCCAGGGGCGTTATAACCATCGTCGTTTGAAACAAGAATATGCATAAATCGGCGCTAAATGATCTTTTATATAGATTGCTTCACATTGTACTCGCTGCATGCCTCGCAAAAAGCCAAAAATCCTCATTAAAAGGACCTTCGCGCTAGAATGGGACCTTGACTCCCCGCTTCAAACCGGAACTGCGTGATGGACTATTCGGATAACGTATTGACGTCTCTCGGCATGCTTGTTGCCGCTTATATTTTAGGTTCTGTTCCATTTGCTGTGGTGTTTAGCCGCTTATTTGGCCTTCAAGACCCTAGAACGTATGGCTCAGGCAATCCTGGGGCGACGAATGTCCTTCGTTCGGGCAACAAAGCGGCTGCAGCACTGACCTTAGTCGGTGATGCGGCCAAGGGTTGGCTCGCGGTCTGGCTTGCCATTTATTTTAAAACAAGCCCTCTCTTGATAGCGGGCGTCGCAATTGCCGTGTTTCTGGGGCACCTTTATCCCATTTTTTTAAAATTCAAGGGTGGCAAAGGTGTCGCGACGGCCTTTGGCATCATGGTTGCCATTGAACCCATCCTAGCTTTAGCCACGATGGCAACTTGGATCATCATGGCCGTATTCTTCAGATTTTCGTCCCTGGCTGCGCTCACGTGTGCGGTATTTGCGCCCTTTTACTATTTTTTTGGCGGCATGCTGGTTTGGACGTCCCATCTCCAAATTGGCACAGCATTAATTGTGATTGCGCTCTTTTTACTCTACCGCCACAAAGCGAACATTCAACGCCTGATCGCCGGGACCGAACCGCGCATTGGCAGTGGCAAAAAAAGCTAAGACCTTGCTACTGAGACTATCTTAGATCGAGGCAAGATCCCAACGAGGACGCACATCGAAGCCATGCTGCTGGTCTGACAAATCAACCAAGCCTCGAGCAATCCGTTGCGCGGCGGCAAAGGCGATCATGGCGCCATTATCCGTACACAGTTCAAGTGGTGGAAAAAAAGCCTCCGCCTGACGCTTGCTCATTGCCTGCGAAAGTTTCGCTCTGAGCAGTCGATTGGCACCTACCCCACCCGCGACAACGAGTCGTTTTAACCCTGTTTGATCAAGCGCCTTGATGGATTTGGCCACCAAGACCTCGACGATCGCCTGTTGCGTGGCGGCAGCAAGATCTGCCGCCAAGGTATCACTCACGACGTCTAGCGCCTGTGCGTCTTTTAAGCGTGTCAGTACGGCTGTCTTGAGGCCACTAAAGCTAAAGTCTAAATTGCCGCTATGGAGCATCGGCCTGGGTAAGCTGATCGCCTCTGGGTTCCCTTGGTCAGCCAAGCGTGCCAAAGCAGGACCACCCGGATAGCCTAAACCAAGAAGTTTGGCCGTCTTGTCAAAGGCTTCACCCGCTGCGTCATCCATGGTTTCACCCAACAAGGTGTAAAGACCCACATCATCGACGCGCATCAACTGGGTATGCCCGCCCGACACAAGCAAGGCCACAAAAGGAAAATCTGGGCAAGGATCCGCCAAACGCGGTGAAAGCAAGTGCCCTTCGAGGTGATGGATCGGAATGGCCGGGAGAGAGAGAGACCAAGCGAGGGACTGCGCGACACTCGCCCCGACGAGCAAAGCGCCCGCCAAACCAGGTCCTGCTGTGTAGGCGACGGCTGAAACGTCATTGAGAGACAAGCCAGCATCCTGAAGCACCGCGCGCGTCAAAGGAATGATTCTACGTACATGGTCTCTCGAGGCCAGTTCGGGTACGACACCACCATAAGCGGCATGCATCGCGACCTGAGTATGTAGCGCGTGCGAGAGCAGTCCTTTCTCGGTGCAAACGAGCGCGACGCCGGTTTCATCGCACGAACTTTCAAAGCCGAGAACGATCATACGTAGCTCAGTCCTCAATGCCTTTTGAGGCCAAAAATTCCTCATAGGGACCGCGATAATCAATGACATGACCATTGGGTTGAATTT
>JBIKOQ010000236.1:0-3756 GCA_044357955.1 Burkholderiaceae bacterium
TCAGCCCCACGCTACCGCAAGGTCCAAGGCGTTGGTTCGGTCGATGAGATCAAAGCCAACATCTTCGCCGCGCTTGCTTAACCAATAAGAGCAGTCTCATGGAAATCAAAAATAAAGTTTTTATCGTCACAGGTGGTGCTTCGGGTTTAGGCGCGGGTACTGCGAAAATGCTCTGTTCGCATGGAGCTCATGTTGTGCTCGCCGACGTTCAAGACGAAGCGGGTCAAGCGCTCGCCAAGGAACTTGGCCAACGCTACGTGCACTGCGATGTTACTCAAGAGCAAGATGCTCGCGCTGCCGTTGCGGCAGCGCTTGAGCTCGGCCCCCTCTTCGGCTTGATCAACTGTGCCGGCATCGCTCCTGCTGCTAAAACCGTTGGAAAAAACGGCGCGCATCCTTTAGAAATGTTTCAAAAAGTCATTTCCATTAATTTGATTGGTAGCTTTAATATGATTCGCGTGGCCTCTGAGGCCATGAGCAAAAACGAGGCAGAGCCAACCGGCGAACGCGGCGTATTGATCAATACCGCTTCCGTGGCGGCTTATGATGGACAAATTGGACAAGCAGCGTATGCGGCGTCCAAGGCTGGCGTAGTCGGTATGACACTCCCCGTTGCACGTGACCTCGCACCGCTAGGGATCCGATGCGTGACGATCGCTCCAGGCATTTTTGGAACACCGATGATGTTTGGGATGCCTCAAGCCGTTCAAGACTCTCTCGCAGCCAGCATCCCTTTTCCCTCTCGCTTTGGTCGGCCCGAAGACTACGCCAAACTCGTACATCAAATCGTCACCAACGAAATGCTTAATGGCGAAACGATTCGCCTGGACGGCGCTATCCGCATGCCACCAAAATGAGCCTGTTGCGTGCCGCCGCAACCGTCAGCTGCTTTACTCTGCTGTCGCGCATCACGGGTTTGGCACGCGACATTATTATTGCCCGCACGTTTGGCGCTGGGTCGTTGACCGATGCCTTTTGGGTGGCTTTCCGTATCCCTAACCTGTTGCGAAGACTTTTTGCCGAAGGCGCCTTTGCGCAAGCCTTCGTTCCCATTTTAGGTGAGGTTAGAAACCAGCACGAACCCGAAGCTGTTCGGGTTTTACTTGACCGTGTTGCCATCGCCTTATTCCTTGTTCTTTCTCTCACAACCATTGTTGGGGTCATCGGCGCTCCGTGGGTTGTCATGGCAATGGCCAGTGGCTTGACAGAACCCAACCGCGCCTCGGATTTTGACTCCGCGGTTTGGATGACGCGAGTGATGTTCCCCTACATCATTTGCATGTCTCTTATCGCTTTTGCCTCGGGAGTGCTCAATACCTGGCGACGCTTTGCAGTACCGGCCTTTACACCCGTTTTGTTAAATCTTTCCATGATTGGCACCAGCTTGCTGCTGTCAGACTATTTTTCACGACCGATTTATGCCCTGGCAGCAGGCGTCATGCTTGGCGGACTCGCACAACTCGCTGTTCAATGGTGGGCGTTGAGTCGACTTGGCCTCAGGCCTCGCCTGATTGGCCCCGTCAAACCCGCACTTCGTGACCCGATCGTCCGACGCATCATGAAACAAATGTTGCCAGCCACCTTGGGGGTGTCCGTGGCTCAAATTTCATTACTCATCAATACCAACATCGCCACATGGCTCACCCCTGGAAGTGTGACTTGGCTTTCCTTTGCGGATCGACTCATGGAGTTCCCCACCGCCCTGATCGGCGTTGCGCTGGGAACAGTGCTGTTGCCTAGTCTTGCTAAAACCCACGCCCAACCCGACGGACAGCTGCACTACAGCCATTTACTGGACTGGGGACTCAAACTCATGCTGTTACTGGGTTTACCTGCTGCACTGTGCATGGTAATGATGGCTGACGCATTGGTCGCGACTCTTTTTCATTACGGTGCCTTTAATGCTTCGGATGTGTCCGAAACGCGATGGGCCGTCATGGCATATTCTGTCGGACTGGTTGGGCTGCTGACCATCAAAATTCTTGCGCCTGGCTTTTATGCCAAACAAGACATCCGCACACCAGTCAAAATTGCGATTGGCGTACTCATCCTGACTCAGGTCATGAATCTCTTTTTGGTGCCTTGGCTCGCCCACGCCGGTCTCGCATTAGCGATCGGCTTGGGTGCGTGCTTGAATGCCCTGGCACTCTACATCGGTCTGAGGCGCAAAAAAATATACCAACCCGCGACTGGTTGGGGCGCATTCCTGCTCAGACAAGCTTGTGCTTTAGTAGTGATGGCGGTTCCTTTGGGGTTGGCTGCATACCAAATTGATTGGATCGCCCTTCAATCCACTCCGTGGCATAGAGTTTTGTGGTTGTTGGGCGTCTTAGCCCTGGCGGGCATATGCTATTTATTGACGCTTTGGGGCCTAGGAATGCGCCTTAAACACTTTAGACGAGCGCCGAATGCAACAGAGAAGCCAAATTTGACCCAATAGGGTTTGCAATTCAGGGACTTAGTGCTAGAATAGCGGACTGAACTCAACCAAATGCGCTCTTTATATCGGGCGCGCACTTTAAAGATAAGACAGATTATTCATGGCAAATACAGCCCAAGCCCGTAAACGTGCACGCCAATCGGTGGCTCTCAACATGCACAATTCCAGCCTGCGTTCGATGTTCCGTACCGCTATCAAGCGTGTGCGCACAGCGATTGAAACAGGCGATAAGGCCGCTGCGGCTGAGGTGCTCCAAAAAGCAACGAGCGTGATTGACCGCGTTGCCGACAAAAATATTATTCACAAAAACAAAGCGGCACGTCACAAGAGCCGTTTGTCTGCAGCGATTAAATCTTTGGCTTAAAGACCGATCTGCGTTCATCTGCAGTCTTTGTCATTAGTCAGTGATCATGTAGTCGTATTGCACAAAGAGGCTTTTGTTTCTTAGGTGCGCATTGGAAACAGCCCTTCATGGGCTGTTTTGCTTTTATATTTTTCTAGACGGAACACATTCCCATGACTAAGCAACGTATTCTGCAAATTGGCTCTCTCACTGGACACCCTCCCGCAGATGCAGAAATTGCTGCGCGCTACGACGTCCTCCAATATTGGAAAGCGGCCGACCCACAGGCTTTTTTACGCGAACACGCTGATAGCATCGAGGTCATCGTCACCTCTGCAAATATTGGCTGCAAGGCTGAGGTCATCAATGCCCTACCTAAACTAAAAGCCATATGCAGCTGGGGCGTCGGTTACGACTCCATCGATGTCGAGGCCGCACAACTCAAAAAAATTATCATCAGCAACACGCCTGACGTTCTCAATGATTGCGTTGCTGATTTGGCTTGGGGACTCCTGATTGCCGCTGCCCGCAATATTGGATGGGGCGATAGATTTGTGCGTGCAAACCATTGGGAAAATAAGACTGGTAACCTAACGCTTGGCACACGCGTCAGTGGTAAAAAATTAGGTATCGTGGGACTCGGTCGTATCGGCGAAGCCATCGCGCGTCGTGGACAAGGTTTTGATATGGAAGTGGCTTACCACAACCGTCGCCCTCGCACCGATGTGCCCTATCCCTATATCGACTCGCTTGTCGAGCTTGCAAAATGGAGCGATTTTCTTGTCATCGCAACCGTTGGAGGTGCCAGTACGCGGAGTCTGATCAATGAACCCGTGTTGCGCGCACTGGGTCCAAAAGGTATCTTGGTCAATATCGCCCGCGGCTCGGTGATTGACGAACCCGCGATGGTGCGTGTCCTCACAGAAGGGGCGCTTGGTGGCGCAGGTTTGGATGTCTTTGACAAAGAACCTAT
>JBIKOQ010000237.1:0-3736 GCA_044357955.1 Burkholderiaceae bacterium
TCCATCAATATTGCTGCTCTTCGGGCTGTGCTTGAGACCCGAGGCAAGCTTGGATTTAACTCGACCATCATGATCGATACCGGAGAGGAAATCGGCTCTCCTGGCCTGCATGAATTTGCGAGACAACATCGCGAACTCCTCAGGGCCGATGTCTTGATTGGCTCTGATGGACCGAGGTTGGCGCCTACGATGCCAACGATTTTTATGGGGACGCGCGGCGCGTTGAATTTTGACCTGGTTGTTGAGTTCAGGGAGGGCGGGCATCACTCCGGCAACTGGGGTGGTTTGTTGGCCAACCCCGCAGTGGTGCTTTGCCATGCGATTGCCTCCATCATCGATGAAAAGGGTCATGTCAATGCGACGGATCTGATGCCTGACGCGATGCCTGCGTCGGTCAAGCGCGCGCTCGCAGATGTTGTGGTGGATCCAGGGCCCGACGGTCCAGAAATCAATGATTGGTGGGGTGCGCGGGGCTTAACCCAAGCTGAGAAAGTGTTTGGCTGGAATACCTTCGAAGTGCTCGCGATGGTGTCGGGAAATCCGGAGCGGCCCGTCAATGCTGTGCCTCCTCGCGCCAAAGCGCATTGCCAAATTCGCTTTACGGTGGATAAAGATCCCGATACCTTTTTACCTGCGCTACAAAAGTTCCTTGACGCAAAAGATTTCTCGGCCGTCAAGGTTGTGGGGCCCAGCCATGATGTGATGAATGCCACGCGGATCGATCCAGATCATCCCGCTGTGCAATGGGCGGTTCGTTCGATTACCCAAACAATGGGCCGCAAGCCCGCCGTGCTTCCTAATCTGGGCGGTTCTCTGCCCAACGATGTCTTTACCGATATTATTGGTGTGCCGACCATTTGGGTGCCGCACTCTTATGCGAGTTGCTCGCAGCATGCGCCCAATGAGCATGTTCTGGACTTCATCATCCAAGAGGGCTTGCAAATCATGACCGGTATTTTTTGGGATATGGGCGAAGCTCCGCCAGAGAGAGGCTGACATGTCATCGCGTTGCAGAGTCGCGGTCATTCAGATGGGCCGAGCGCCCAAGGATATTTCTCAGACTTTTGGAGATCAGGGCGAGTGGTTCAAGCGGGCGCTTGCACAAGAAAATGTTGAGATTGCCATCACGTGTCCCGCGGATGGTGAGCGCTTACCTAATGCGGATTCTTTTGATGTCGCTATCCTCAGCGGCTCGTGGTCGATGGTGACAGACCGGGAAGACTGGAGCGAAGCGACGCGACAGTGGATCTTGGAAGTCCTGCCGACGGGTAAATACATGTTGGGGGTGTGTTATGGCCATCAGTTGATGGCCGATGCCCTTGGTGGACGTGTCGACTATCACCCGCTGGGCAGAGAGATCGGTTTGAAAACGGTGACACTGACTGACGCCGCGCGACAGGATCCATTGTTAGCGAGTTTTCCACAGCGCTTTGAGGCAAACTTGTCTCATGAACAGACTGTGGTGACGCCGCCGCCTGGTGCGGTCGTCTTAGGGCATTCCGAGCACGATCCTCACCAGGTGTTGAGGTATGGCGAGACCGCCTTTTCCGTACAGTTTCATCCGGAGTTTACTCCGCCGCTGATGCGAGCCTGCGTCATGAGGCGCGAGCAGGCGTTGCGTCTGAATGGTGTCGATGTCGAGAGTGTCGTGCACCCGCTCAAGCCGACCGAGGACGCGCTGCGGATCATGCAGTTATTTATACGACAAGCTACTCATGCGATGACAGGCTCTTTGTATTCTGCGAACGAAGCGTGATGACGTTGTCGATGGGCACATATCTTTGTTCTAACTATGATCCATATCAATAAAAACAATTAGATTTTTATTTTAAATAGCTTTAATCTAAACATTCAGCAGATTAAGGAGTCAATCATGTCGAACCAAGGTCAATGTCCCGTGATGCACGGCGCTAACACCACTGAAAGCAAGTCCACCATGGCGTGGTGGCCCAACGCACTCAAGCTAGAAATTTTGCACCAGCACGATACCAAGACCAATCCGCTCAAAGGTTTCAATTACCGCGAAGAGGTCAAAAAGCTTGACTTCGCTGCACTTAAAAAAGACTTAACCGCGCTCATGACAGACAGTCAGGACTGGTGGCCAGCCGACTGGGGTCACTATGGTGGCTTGATGGTCCGTATGGCCTGGCATGCAGCCGGTTCCTATCGAATCGCTGACGGTCGCGGTGGTGCGGGTACGGGTAATCAACGCTTTGCACCTTTGAATTCCTGGCCAGACAACGTCAACTTGGACAAAGCGCGTCGCTTGCTGTGGCCAATTAAAAAGAAATATGGCAATAAACTCAGCTGGGCTGACTTGATTGTGTTGGCCGGTACCGTTGCCTATGAGTCGATGGGGCTGAAACCCTACGGGTTCGCTTTTGGTCGCGAGGATATTTGGGCACCTGAAATTGATATTTACTGGGGTGCTGAAAAAGATTGGCTCGGCTCCAGTCGTTACGACGGTGACAATCGTGCCACGCTAGAAAATCCGCTTGCTGCGGTGCAAATGGGTCTCATCTATGTGAATCCAGAGGGCGTCAATGGTCAGCCTGATCCTCTTCGCACTGCACAAGATGTGCGTTTGACGTTTGCGCGCATGGCAATGAACGACGAAGAAACCGTTGCATTGACCGCAGGTGGTCATACTGTGGGTAAATGCCATGGCAACGGTAACGCTGCGAATCTTGGTCCCGCTCCTGAGGGTGCTGACGTCCAAGAGCAAGGTCTTGGTTGGATGAATCATACGACTCGAAGTGTGGGCCGTGACACCGTCAGCAGCGGCATTGAAGGCGCGTGGACGACGCATCCCACACAATGGGATAACGGCTACTTTCAACTTCTTCTTAACTATGAGTGGGAGCTCAAGAAGAGTCCAGCAGGAGCATGGCAGTGGGAGCCGATCAACATCAAGGAGGCAGATAAACCTGTCGATGTGGAGGATTCCTCCATTCGTCATAACCCGATCATGACTGATGCGGACATGGCCATGAAAATGGATCCTGAGTACAGCAAGATCTCACAGCGCTTTTATAAAGATCCTGCCTACTTCACCGAGGTTTTTGCGCGCGCTTGGTTCAAACTCACCCACCGTGACTTGGGACCTAAAGCGCGTTACATCGGACCCGAAGTACCAAAAGAGGATTTGATTTGGCAAGATCCGGTCCCCGCAGGTAACAAGACTTACGACGTCAGCGCCGTCAAAGCCAAGATCGCCGCAAGCGGCCTGTCGATTAGCGAGATGGTCGCGACGGCCTGGGACAGTGCACGGACCTTCCGTGGATCTGACCTGCGTGGTGGCGCGAATGGTGCGCGCATTCGCTTGGCTCCCCAGAAAGATTGGGAAGGCAACGAACCCAAGCGTCTGGCTAAGGTCCTTGGCGTGCTGGAAGGCATTGCTAAAGCGACTGGTGCAAGCATTGCCGACGTGATTGTTCTTGCAGGTGGCGTGGGGATTGAACAGGCGGCCAAGGCGGCAGGTCATACTGTGACGGTTCCATTCACCCCAGGTCGTGGTGATGCCACGCCTGAGCAAACCGATGCAGAGTCGTTTGCCGTGCTCGAACCCATTCATGATGGTTATCGTAACTGGTCCAAACAGCACTATGTGGTGAGTGTCGAAGAACTGATGCTTGATCGCACACAACTGATGGGCCTGACGGCACAGGAAATGACGGTCTTGGTTGGCGGTATGCGTGTGTTGGGTACCAACTACGGTGCGACGAAACACGGCGTC
>JBIKOQ010000239.1:0-3705 GCA_044357955.1 Burkholderiaceae bacterium
CGCTTTTCATCTTTGTAAAGGTCAGTGATGTCGTCAGACACGAAGCCAGCTCTCAAGGCCTTCGACAATCCAGACGAGCTCTGGAAAATGTATTTTTACGTCTCTTTTTTCAATATTGGGGCGTATTTTTTTACGAGTTCTGCCGCTGATTTTTTGCAACAGAGCGGGGGCGTCTTAACACTGCCCATGGGTATTTTTGCGCTTTTCATGGCGGTGTACTTGGGCGGCGCGTATTGGCTGATTAAAAAGCAGGCTGTGGACAAGGGCCGCACGCTCTGGTTGTTGCCTTTTATCGCCTGGCATGTGTATGCCTATCTTGAGGGCTTGAATGATTTTGACCCGATGGTTGCGGAGTCGAGTTTTGATTACTACGATGCCTATCTCTCCGGGGTCCCGGAGACCTTGATCTTGATTAAATTGTTTGTGGCGCTGCGCGAACGTATCGGTTCGCCTTAGATCAATAATACGGGCACCATCGATAGAACCAACAATAGTGCCATGACGAGGTTAAAGATTTGGCGTTGGCGCGGTTGAGATAAGACGCGTTCGAGTTGAGTGCCAAGCAATACCCATAGACCTAGACAAGGCAGGTTGATGACGGTGAACATCAAGCAGGTTGCAAAGATGAACGTATTGGACGCATCGACCGGCATGTAGTTACTAAAATATGTGATCGCCATCAGGAGCGCTTTGGGGTTGACCCATTGAAACAATGCTGCTCCCATAAACCCCAAAGGTTTTCCTTTCGTTTCACCGCGTTTTAAGGGGGTTGTACTAAAAGCAATTCGCCAGGCTAGATAAAGCAGATAGCAAAAGCCAACCCCCTTCATGATCTGATAGCCAAGCGGAAAGAGTTGAAAAAGTTGGTCGAGACCTGCGGCGATCGCGAGCAACATCACGAGATGGCCAGACGAAATCCCCAACATGTGGGGGACCGTGCGCTTAAAGCCGTAATTGACGCCGGAACTGAGCAGCATCATGTTGTTTGGGCCGGGCGTGATCGACGAGGCGAAAGCAAACATCGCCATCGCCATCACAATGTGCCAATCAATCATTGTCGCCAGGCTTTACCCATGCGCGCAGCGATCTGAAAGGCTTGCCATGTGGCCTCGACGCTTGCAAGACCTTTGCCAGCGATATCGTAGGCGGTGCCGTGTGCGGGCGTCGTGATTGGGATCGGGAGTCCGCCTTGAACGGTGACGCCTCTTGAAAAGCCAAGAAGCTTGATGGCGATTTGCCCTTGGTCGTGATACATCGTGACGATCGCCTGATATTCGCCAGCCTGGGCTTTTAAGAAAATCGTATCAGCCGGGAAGGGGCCATGGAACGGCGTGTCGGTTGGCCAGCTTTTCGCTTGAAGTGCCGCGACTGCGGGCGCGATGATGTCGATTTCTTCGCGGCCGCAGGAGCCGCCATCTCCGCCATGTGGATTGAACGCAGCAATGGCGATTTTGGGTGTTTCAAAACCGCTTGCACGTAGCGCTTTGTAGATGAGTTCTGATGCTTGCAGGATCCGTTCTTGACTCAGGTACTGGGCGACATCTTTGAGGGGAACGTGCGAGGAGATGCGTGAGGTCCAGAGGTTGCCAAGAGTATTGAACTCGCAAAAATATCCTGTGACACCCAAGTACTGCGCAAAGTGATGTAGCTCGTCCTCGTGTTTCATGCCGCCCATTTTGAGCGCTTGTTTATTGAGGGGCGCAAAACAAATGGCATCGACATGCCCGGCCAAGGTCGCATCCATGCAGGTATTGAGAATTTTTAAGGTAGAAGATCCATTGAGTGCGCTGACTTGACCCGTCTTGACATCGTTTGGATCGATGGAGTGAATCGATAGAAAGGCGGGCAATTCTTGGTTGGGACGCTCACGCACCGCAGCAAAAGACTCCACCGAGGTGGTTGGTACACGCACCTGTGCGATCTGCTGCCCCAGCTCCCATAACCACGGATCGCCGATGAGTACGACGTTGGCCAGGGTGCAAACAGGATGTTGGGCGAGTAGGCGTGCAATGAGCTCGGCGCCGATGCCTGCAGGATCGCCGAGGGTCAGCACTACGACGGGGCGGGCGTTTTGCATACGTTTCTCTTTAAATTGGGTTGCCGTATTCTAGGGAGATAATCAATTCCAGTAAAATGAAACTTCATCATTGATTGATATCTAAAAGTTATCATAAAAAATGAAACCCATCGCATGAATCACTACGCCCACACCTTGCTCAATCGCTTGCGGATGCGTCAAGTGTCGTTACTGCTAAATATTCAGGAGCACCGGACCTTGAGAGCGGCGGCCCAAGTCATGGGAATGACCCAGCCTGCCGCCACCAAAATGCTGCACGAGCTTGAGGATGCGCTTGGGACAAAGATTTTTGATCGAACGGGCAGAACGCTGACGCTGAATGTAGCGGGAAAGACAGTACTCGGTTTTTTTCAAGGGATGCGTGGCAGCCTGGAGTCCTTGGCTCGGGAACTCGATGCGATGCAAATGGGTATCCATGGGACGTTGTCGTTGGGCAGCATTATGGCGGCTTCACCCGCCATTCTGACGGATGCCTTGATCGCGATGCGTCAGTCCTATCCAATGCTGTCGATCAACATTTCGACGGCGACCAGTGACGTGCTGATCGAGGCGCTCAACCAGGGTGACTTGGACCTCGTCATTGGACGGATTGTGAGCGTCAAGCATGAGGATTATGTATTTCGACCGATCGCCAACGAAACTCTGTCGATTGTGGGGGCTGTGAATCATCCCCTTGCCGGCAAGTCAAAGGTGACCCTCGAAGCTTTACACAAGTATCCCTGGATTCTTCAGGGGCCGGGCAGTCCAATGCGTGCGGTGATCGAGCGAGAGTTTCGTGACCAGCATTTAGTGTTGCCTGAAACACTCATTGAGACATCCTCGATCCTGACCACTGCGGATATCGTGACCCGAACCGAGATGATCGCGGTCATTCCCGAATCTGTCGCGGCGATTTTTGCCGATAGCGGCCGTATTAAGGTATTGCGCTATCGGATTAAGAACAAGCTCGATCCCTATGGCAGTCTGATCAAGCGGGATCGGCCCGCTTCGCCAGCGACAACAGCCTTTTTAACGATGCTCCATCCACCGAGCTCAGCCTCTGATTGAGATCTGCGGCTTATTTGCCCCAGCGAAACACGAGAGGATCAAGTCGTTTGGCGGTTTCGATCAGACCGCTGCGTACAGCCGGATTCATCGCAGGAAAGGGGTGCCGTGAAACCTCGGCGTCGATGATGCCGCCCGCTTTCATGAGGGCCTTGGCGGACAAAATGCCGCCCTGGCGATTTTCGTAATTGATCAAAGGTAACCAGCGCGTGTAGGCGTCAATCGCTTGCGTACGATTGCCTGCGAACCAGGGATCCATGATTTGACGAATACCATCCGGGTAACCGCCACCTGTCATGGCGCCGGTGCAGCCTGCTTCGAGATCCGGTAACAAGGTGATGGCTTCTTCACCATCCCAAGGGCCTTCGATGGCATCACCACCGAGTTTGATCAGTTCGCGCAGTTTGCTTGCAGCACCTGCAGTCTCGATTTTGAAATAGGAGACGTTGGAGATTTCGATCGCCATCTTTGCCAGAAGCGAGGCGGATAAAGTAGTACCACTGACAGGCGCATCCTGAATCATGATGGGGATATCAATCGCGTCCGAGACTTTCTGAAAAAACTCGACAATATTTGGCTCTGGC
>JBIKOQ010000015.1:0-12025 GCA_044357955.1 Burkholderiaceae bacterium
CGGTGGTGTGATGACGCAATTGTTGGTTCATCGCCTCGTGCAGTGCCGCTCTATGTTCAAAACGAATAAGGTTGTCGAGAAAACGCGGATCAGTCTTCCACTCCTCGCGGCCCATCGCATCGCAAATATTGTGGAAATGCTCTGTGTGCACCGTCACCACAGAAATTTTCCCGTCAGAAGTATCAAAGACTCCATTCGGTGCGCTGACCGAACCAAAAGGTCGCTTGCCAGCGATCGCTTCTTCGAGAAAGCACATGCCTTGAAACGAGGCACAGGCTTCGAAGAGACTGACTTCGACATGGGTGCCCTGCATGCGTGCTAAGCGCTGATACAAGGCTGTCGCCGCTCCCTGCGAGGCATACAAACCAGTCATGACATCCGCAGCTAACAAACCGATACGACGCGGTGTGCCATGCTCATCTTGATTGGAAAACATCAGTCCACTATCCGATTGCATCACGGAGTCTGTCGCGGGGGCATCAGCATAAGGACCATCAGGACCATAACCACTGATCGAGACATACACGAGGTCCGGTTTGAGCGAGGAAAGCGTCTCATAGCCCACGCCAAGACGCTGCGCCACGCCAGGACGAAAATTTTGCACGATCACATCAGCTTGCATCGCCATATCGAACAAAATCTTTTTACCTTCCTCGGTCCGCGCATCCAGAGCAAGCGCTTTTTTACCAGCGCTATGCTGAATGCCATAGGCACTATGTCCACCCTTGGTGACACCGACATGGCGAATCCAATCACCTGCTGGGGGTTCGACCTTGATGACATCGGCGCCCTGTTGCCACAGAATATGCGCGCAATAAGGTCCTGCGATGCCCTGGCTGATGTCTAAAACACGTAATCCAGTGTAAGGAAGCGTCATCAGCCAGTCTGCCTGTAGTGTCGTTAAGAAGCGAGCGAGCGGTGCAAGTCTTGGAGTGAGTAGACCTTGATCCCGAGACCTTCGCGCAAGTATTGCATACCCTCAACGGCTGCGAGCGCGCCCGCGATCGTCGTGTAATAGGTCACGCGAGCAGCCAAAGCTTGGGTACGAATCGCACGCGAATCAGTGATCGCGTTGCGACGCTCCTCGACGGTATTGATCACGAGAGAGACTTCGCCATTTTTGAGCATGTCGACAATATGCGGACGCCCTTCGGCGACCTTATTGACCAGTATCACAGGAATACCAGCCTCCTGGATCGCAGCGGCCGTTCCGCGTGTTGCGACTACCTTGAAACCCAAGGCATGCAGTCCTTGTGCAACTTTCACCGCCTTGGGCTTATCGGCGTTTTTCACACTGATAAAGACCGTACCGGACTCGGGTAGATTGACGCTCGCCGCCATCTGGGATTTGACAAAGGCCTCACCAAAGGTCTCGCCCACACCCATCACTTCACCGGTCGACTTCATCTCGGGTCCAAGAATCGTATCCACACCCGGGAACTTCACAAAGGGGAAGACGGCTTCTTTGACGGAGAAGTAATGCGGCACCACTTCTTTTGTAATGCCTTGTGAAGCCAAAGTCTGACCCGCCATGGCACGTGCTGCAATTTTTGCCAACTGCAAGCCTGTGGCCTTGGACACGAAAGGAACCGTGCGCGAAGCACGTGGATTGACCTCAAGCACATACACGTCACCATTTTGAACGGCGAACTGTACGTTCATCAAGCCTTTCACATTCAACGCGCGCGCCATCAACGCGGTCTGGCGTTTGATTTCCTCGGTCATCTCAGGAGACAGAGAATAGGGTGGCAAGCAGCATGCTGAGTCACCGGAGTGCACACCTGCCTGTTCGATGTGTTCCATCACACCACCGATAAATACCTCTTGACCATCGCACAAGCAATCCACGTCGATTTCAATCGCGTTATTCAAAAAGCGATCGAGCAAGACGGGCGAGTCATTGCTGACTTTGACGGCCTCGCGCATATAACGCTCCAGATCGTTTTGCTCATGCACGATTTCCATCGCGCGGCCGCCCAGCACGTAGCTTGGACGCACCACCAAGGGATAGCCGATTTCCTGGGCGTGATTCAACGCTTCACTTTCTGTGCGCGCGGTGCGGTTAGGCGGCTGTCGCAAGTTGAGCTTATTGAGCAGTTTCTGGAAACGCTCGCGATCCTCCGCTACGTCGATCGACTCGGGGCTGGTGCCGATGATCGGCGCACCGTTGGCCTCAAGCGCGCGTGCAAGTTTCAAGGGAGTCTGACCACCGTATTGGACAATGATGCCCACCGGCTTTTCCTTGTGGACGATTTCAAGAACATCCTCAAGCGTCAATGGCTCAAAGTACAAACGATCCGAAGTGTCGTAATCGGTCGAGACAGTCTCTGGGTTGCAATTGACCATGATGGTTTCGTAACCATCTTCACGCAAGGCGAGCGCTGCGTGCACGCAGCAGTAGTCAAACTCGATGCCCTGCCCGATACGGTTGGGACCACCGCCGAGCACCATGATTTTTTTACGATCTGTGGGTGCAGCTTCGCACTCTTGTTCGTACGTAGAGTAAAGATACGCCGTGTTGGTCGCGAACTCTGCCGCACAAGTATCCACACGCTTGTAAACAGGACGCACGTTGTACTGATGACGTAACTTACGCACTTCGGCTTCGACGGTGTCGAGCAGGAAGGCCAAGCGACGATCGGAGAAGCCACGACGCTTGAGCTGTAAAAGTGTCTCCACATCGAGATCTGCAAGTGTGCGCTGCTCGAGGGCCAATTCGATATCAACGATTTCTTTGATTTGCGCCAGGAACCATGGATCAATCTTAGTGAGCTGGTGTACCTCGTCAAGACTAAAGCCCTGCGCGAAGGCATCGCCCACGTACCAAATGCGCTCGGGGCCGGGCTCACCGAGTTCGATTTGGATTTTTTCGCGATCGGTTGTTTTTTGATTGAGACCATCAACACCGACTTCGAGACCGCGCAGCGCTTTCTGAAAAGACTCTTGAAAGGTGCGGCCAATCGCCATCACTTCGCCTACAGACTTCATCTGTGTAGTCAAGCGCGCATCAGCAGTGGGGAATTTCTCGAACGCAAAACGCGGTACTTTGGTCACGACGTAATCGATCGTCGGCTCAAAGGAAGCAGGCGTCGCGCCGCCGGTGATTTCGTTTTTCAACTCATCGAGCGTGTAACCCACGGCCAGACGTGCAGCGACTTTGGCAATTGGGAATCCCGTTGCTTTGGACGCGAGCGCCGAAGAGCGCGACACGCGAGGATTCATTTCGATGACAATCATGCGACCGTTTTCAGGATTGACGGCGAACTGCACGTTGGAGCCGCCGGTATCGACACCGATCTCGCGTAACACCGCGATCGAGGCGTTTCGCATGATTTGATATTCTTTGTCCGTCAACGTCTGTGCGGGTGCGACAGTAATGGAGTCGCCCGTGTGCACACCCATTGGATCGAGGTTTTCGATCGAGCAGACGATGATGCAGTTGTCAGCGCAGTCACGCACGACTTCCATTTCAAATTCTTTCCAACCGAGCAGGGACTCCTCAATGAGCAGCTCACTGGTGGGCGAGGCCTCGAGACCGCGGCGACAAATGGTTTCGAACTCTTCGGCGTTGTAGGCGATACCGCCGCCACTGCCGCCCAAGGTGAAGCTAGGTCGAATGACGGCTGGAAAACCAGAGGTGCCAATTTCAATCGCAATCCGCTTTTGAACTTCCCACGCTTCTTCGAGTGAGTGGGCCACACCGGATTTAGCGGACTCGAGTCCGATCGCCGTCATCGCGACCTTGAATTTCTGGCGGTCTTCGGCTTTTTCAATCGCATGCGCGTTCGCACCGATCAGTTCAACATTATATTTTTTGAGTACGCCGTGCTTGTCGAGATCGAGCGCACAATTGAGCGCAGTCTGACCACCCATGGTAGGCAAGACCGCATCAGGGCGCTCTTTTTCAATGATTTTCTCAACGACTTGCCAAGTAATTGGCTCGATGTAAGTGACATCGGCGGTCTCTGGATCGGTCATGATGGTCGCAGGGTTGCTATTGACCAAAATGGTGCGAAAGCCCTCGGCCTTTAAGGCTTTGCAGGCCTGGGCGCCAGAGTAATCGAATTCGCAGGCTTGACCAATGATGATCGGGCCTGCGCCAATAATGAGAATACTTTTTAGGTCTGTACGCTTGGGCATGGTGACTCTTTATTTTTTACCGGCCATCAGGCTCATGAATTGATCGAACAGGACCACGATATCGTGCGGTCCAGGGCTGGCTTCGGGGTGCCCTTGAAAACAAAATGCCGGGCGGTCCATGAGCTCAAAGCCCTGCAAGGTACCGTCGAACAATGAAATGTGCGTCACGCGGGCATTGGCGGGGAGTGTTTTGGCATCGACGGCAAAGCCGTGATTTTGGGCTGTGATGAATACGCGTCCGGTCGCCAAGTCTTGCACAGGATGATTGGAGCCATGATGGCCTGTTTTCATCTTGAGAGTCTTGGCGCCTAGGGCCAGCCCCATGATCTGGTGTCCGAGACAGATCCCAAAGGTGGGCAACTTACGCTCTAGAAAAACTTTAGTCGCGGCAATAGCGTAATCGCAAGGATCTGGATCACCAGGGCCGTTAGACAAGAACACGCCATCTGGCTTGAGGGCTAACACTTGCTCGGCGGTTGTTTGGGCAGGCACCACAGTGATGCGACAACCTCGTTCGGCGAGCAAGCGCAAAATATTGGATTTCACGCCAAAGTCATAGGCCACCACATGAGGCGTCTGACTATTATTTTTGCCATAGCCTTCGCCCAGTTGCCACGTGGACTCCGTCCAAGTGGCATTTTTAGTCGCGGAAACAACCTTGGCCAAATCCTGGCCAGACATACCGGGAAACGCTTTTGCAAGCTTAAGGGCTTGGTTCGCATCATCACCCACAAAAATACAACCCCCTTGTGCACCACCCTCGCGGAGAATGCGTGTGAGCTTGCGGGTATCGATTTCGGCAATCGCGACAATGCCCTGTGACTTGAGGTAATCCGGCAAGGATTGGGTCGAGCGGAAGTTTGACAGTCTCGCAGGGCAGTTGCGGACAATCAAACCTGCGGCATGAATCTTGGTCGACTCGACGTCTTCGAGGTTGATACCCGTATTTCCGATGTGAGGATAGGTCAGCGTGACGATCTGGCCGCTATAGCTTGGATCCGTCAAAATCTCTTGGTAACCTGTCATGGAGGTGTTGAACACCACTTCGGCGACGGTATGCCCCGGGGCACCGATCGAGATGCCTCGAAACACGGTACCATCAGCCAAGGCTAAAATGGCAATCGTTTTAGTGGCAGTTGATTCAACACCAGACCCTGGGTTTTTAAGCTCTATCTCAGTAAATATATTTGGTAGCACAATGAACCCCGGCATCAAATCTTGTAAGCAAACCTTGGAAGTATAACCCGATGGCCAGCCTTCTCGAATCTTTACGTCAATACACGACCGTTGTAGCAGACACGGGCGACTTTGAGAGCATGAAACGCTATCAGCCTACCGATGCGACCACCAATCCATCGCTGATTTTGAAGGCTGTGCAGCAGGATGCTTACCGCCCCATGCTTGAGCGTTGCGTCAAGTCGCACCCCAAAGCCTCCAAAGAGGCGCTGGTGGATCACTTATTGGTGGCATTTGGAAAAGAAATCCTTAAGATTGTGCCTGGGCGCGTATCCACTGAGGTTGATGCCCGCCTTTCTTTTGATACACGCTCCACCATTGATCGGGCTCGTCAAATTATGGCGCTTTATGAGGCCGAGGGCTTTGGTCGAGAGCGCGTTTTGATCAAGATCGCTGCGACTTGGGAAGGCATTCAGGCCGCCCGGGTACTCGAGTCTGAAGGCATTCGCTGTAATTTGACCCTGCTGTTCTCTCTTTCTCAGGCTGTCGCGTGTGCGGATGCCCGCGTTCAGCTCATTTCCCCTTTTGTGGGTCGTATCTACGATTGGCACAAAAAACAGCAAGGCAGTGCATGGAACGAGGTCGCAAGCAGCGGCCGCAACGACCCCGGCGTCCTGTCTGTCACCAAAATTTACAACTACTACAAGTATTTTGGAATCACGACCGAAATCATGGGCGCGAGTTTTCGCAATACAGGTCAAATCTTGGCCTTGGCCGGCTGCGATTTACTCACGATCAGTCCCGAACTTTTAGCCAGCCTAAGCGAAGCACAGGACAGTCTTACCGCGTCGCTCACACCTGACAATGCGCGCGCTAGTCAGCCACAGGCGCTGCCCTGCAATGAGCAACACTTCCGTTTTCTGTTGAATGAAGACGCCATGGCGAGCGAAAAGCTCTCTGAAGGCATTCGTGCCTTTGTCGCCGACGCGCGCAAACTCGACGTGTTGATTGACGCGCAACGCTGAGGTATTGGGTTTGAAAGCAGAAAGGACAGTGAATTAGGTAGGCCGACGTTCCATCAATGCCCAGGCCACAGTACCGGCATCCACATACTCGATTTCGCTACCTGCGGGAACGCCGCGTGCGAGGCGCGTGACCTTGATGCCGAGCGCGCGCAGAGACTCCGACAGGTAATGCGCGGTCGTCTCGCCCTCGGCCGTAAAGTTGGTCGCAAGAATCACCTCGGTCACTTTGCCGTTCCCCGCTCTGTTTAGGACGCGGCCGAAATCAAGTTCATCAGGACCTCTGCCCTCAAGCGGCGCGAGGCTGCCCATCAACACGTAATACAAACCGGTGTAACCGTGGGTCGCCTCGATCGAATTTTGATCCGCAGGCGTCTCGACGATACAAAGCAGAGTCTCGTCGCGTTCGGGGTGCTCGCACGTCGCACATACAGGCACCTCAGTAAACCCATTGCACTGTTCACAGTGCTGCAAGCGCTCGACCGCTTGGGTCAGAGCGTGTCCGAGCTGCTCGGCGGCTTGCAGATCATGCTGTAACAGGTGATAAGCCATACGGCGCGCCGTCCTGACACCCACGCCCGGCAAGCGTTTGAGCGCCTCCACGAGTGCGAGCAACGGTTGCGGTTCGGTGCCGATTTTTTCCATATCAATTAAAAAGGCAGTTTCATTCCAGGTGGCAAAGGCATGCCCGCCGTCACTGAAGACATTTTTTCCGACGAGGTCGCCTCTGCTTTGCGCAAGGCATCATTAAAGGCGGCAGCCACCAAGTCCTCAAGCATATCTTTGTCGTCGGCAAGCAAGCTAGGATCAATCGTCACACGCTTGACGTCATGTCGACACGTCATGGTGACCTTGACCAATCCGCCACCCGAAGCACCTTCGACCACAATATCGGCCAAAGCATCCTGGGCCTTTTTCATGTTTTCCTGCATCTGCTGAGCCTGACGCATCAGGCCGGCAATTTGTCCTTTCATCATGAGTGGATTTCCTGAAAAAATTAAAGGGTCAATTGGGTCACTAATTAAGCTGACTAGGTCTAATGGATCCGGCGACCACCTTGGCACCAAAATCCTGAATAAGTGCGCGTACAAAGGGATCTTGCTCGATCGCAAGCTCTGCGGCTTCTTGACGCGCCTGCTGAGCCACCAGATCAAGAGCATGTGCAGACACGCCCTCGCCCGTACCAATCTCGAATAACAACTCGATCTCGAAGCCAAAATAATCATTTAGCACGGTACGCAAGCGTTCAACCGGCACGCCCTCTGACAAGGCTTTGCTGGGCACGCGCAAGGTCATTTGCTGCTTGGCGATCGCCACGCACTCGGACTGTCGGGCGAGCTGCTCAGCCATCCCTGAAAGCGGTAACTTGGCAGCAAAGGCAGCCCACGGTTCGGGCAAGACGATGGTGCCGATACGGGCAGAAGCCAAGGGGGGAGTGATGACCACTGGGTTAAGCCCCAGCGCGTCTGCCGCATGCATTTTTTCGAAGTCTGCGGCAGTCAGTGTGTACTCGTCTTGCTCGTCAGAACCCTGGAAATCGAAGCCGTCATCAGGTGCTGCATCAGTTGCTGCATCAAACTCTGACTCTGACTCTGGCCCAGTCTCTGGATTTGGCGTAGGCGCCTGCGCACGCACTTCTGCCGAGATGAACACTTTGGGAGCAGCCGAAACAGGAAGTGGCGGAGGTGCAGCTGGTTTAATAGGAGCGGACTTAGCGGATACCGTGACGTGTGGAGGCGTTGCGGTGGCTGGTGCTGTTGATGGGGCTGGTGATGGGACTTGGGCGGGCGCCTCCGGGGCTGGCATCGCTAAGCCTGAGGTCCCGCCCAAAGAAAGCATCCGCAAACATGCCATCACAAAGCCTGCGTACTCGTCTGGAGCGATCGCAAGCTCTGAGCGGCTATGGACCGCAACCGTGTAAAACAACTGAACCACATCCGGATGCAGAGAGGCCGCAAACCGACGAAGATCGAGCGCGACCGGATCGGCCTCGTCCACGGCTGCACTCACCCGCTGAGCGATCGCAATGCGTGACAACAGCACCGCCAAATCAGCCAGAGCAGCGCGATAGGAAAGACCGCGCGTCGCGAGTTCGTCGGCGATTTCGAGCACCGCCGTTGCTTGACCTGATTGCAAGGCATCCAACAGTCGAACCAGATGCCGCTGATCGATGGTGCCAAGCATTCCGCGCACCGACTCCTCGGTCAAATTGCTGGCGCTGTAAGCAATCGCCTGATCTGTTAACGACAAGGCATCGCGCATCGAACCCGCGGCCGCCTGACCGAGCAGACGCAAGGCAGGTACTTCGAAGGGGATCTGCTCTTGTCCAAGTACGTTTTCGAGGTGACCGACAATCGCCTCGCCAGGCATTTGCTTTAAATTGAACTGTAAACAGCGAGACAACACCGTGACAGGGATTTTCTGTGGGTCGGTCGTCGCAAGAATGAATTTGACGTGAGCAGGCGGCTCTTCAAGCGTTTTGAGCATCGCGTTAAACGCATGGCCCGTCAACATGTGGACTTCGTCGATCATATAGACCTTGAAGCGACCGGCACTCGGGGAGTACACCGCTTGTTCGAGTAATTGGGTCATTTCATCGACGCCACGATTAGACGCAGCATCAAGCTCAAGGTAGTCGACAAACCGTCCTTGGTCGATCTCGGTACACGCCTGACACACGCCACAAGGCGTCGCCGTGATGCCTGTTTCACAATTGAGCGACTTGGCCAAAATGCGTGAAAGCGTTGTTTTACCCACGCCTCGTGTGCCGGTAAACAGCCAGGCATGATGAAGTCGCTGGGTGGTCAGTGCGTGCGTCAGGGCACGAACAACGTGATCTTGACCGACCAGCGTATCGAACGAGCGAGGGCGCCATTTACGCGCGAGAACCAAATAGCTCATAAGTTTTACCGACCACAGACGGAAATGAAAGAGGCGAGCCTGACTTCGGCACTAATTCTGCACGGCTGTGGCTGCTTCGTTCCCGACCTGACCAGATTGACCGCCGAACCATGCGAAGGGGCCCGCCAAGTTAGATTTTAGCAGGGCTTGACTCGCTACACGGGAACATGTTCAAACCAGAGCTGATCGCGGGGGAAATACAAAGCCGCGCGTGCCGGAGCGCCATCAAAAGCGGATAGTTTTTCACAATACCGCTCCAACTGAGGCTGATAGCGCAACATCATCCGCTGGCCAAAGGCTTGCGTGGTTTCAGTGGGCTCGGGTCGCCCGGTTTTATAATCAACAACCAGCCATCCCTTGTCATCTTTTAGGGCGTAGTCCAGTACAGACAGCTGACCGGTTTCATCCAATAAAGCCCATTCGCGCCGAGCCTGAGTCTGGTTTAGCAGCCACCGTCCTCGTTCACTATTGAGCATCGCGACCAACGTATCGATGACCTCGGTGGCTGCCGCAGCCCCCTCCTCTCCTACCACTCCCATTTGTTGTAACTGCCGTTCAATGCGGCTGCGTTGCTGCAAGACCCGCTCAGGAGACCAGTTCGCCAAGCCTTGCTCGCCCATTTGCGCCAACCAACCATGTACCAAAATACCCGTCAGACGCTCAAAACTCGATTGCGCCCGCCAAATGTAGGCGAGATTACTTGGGTCTTGAACATAAGCTTGCTGAGGGATCCGGTCCTTGAGGCGTGTCAAACGCGGCATCGAAAATGCGGGGACGGGTTGTTCTGAAATGGAAGCCTTTTCAACCATGGCGGCAAGCTCAGGCAGCTGCACGTGAGGAAACAGGCGAGCGAGCAAACTCCCCGAGCGCGCCGCCAATGGCGCCCCTGTCTCGACGTCGCGCTGCAACTCTGCGACGAGGTGCAGGCTTTGTTTCGCTCGGGTGGCCGCCACGTACAGCAAGCGATCGACTTCAAACTCACTCCGTCGCTTGTCGCGCTGTGCAAGATATTTGGAAATCACATCTTGCTCATCGGTCGCGCGAGCCTTGATCGGCCCCAGCATGACTTTATCCGCGACTTGCTCGATGCGCACCAAAGGTGGGCGATCAGACACAGGTTGATGATGTAAACCAAACAAAATCACGCACTCAAACTGTAAGCCTTTCGCTTTGTGCATGGTCATCACTTCGACCGAACGCTCACCCGCTTCGGGAGAGGCAAATAGACGCGTCAGACGGGCATCAAGCACATCTACATCCAGGCCTCCATAAGGCGCGATTTTCTCAATCAGCGCAAACACACTCTCGGCATCTTGCAAGTCGGTCGCGGTCCGTGCGAGTGCAACACCTCCCAACATGCGCCAGACACGTTCAACGCGCGCGGCCAAGGGCGCGAGATCGTCCTGCGCCAAAGCGCTCAGCATGACGGGCGCAACTGCACACAAGCGTTGATACTCTTGAGGTGAAAGCAGTGTTTGTGCGGGACACATTGTCGTCGAGCCTTTGGGGCGCAACGCACGTTCAAGTAGGGTCGGAATCGCCGCCTCTCGATCCAGCCCAAAGAGTCGATGCAAACTCTCCAAACGTAAACCGCAGTAAGGAGAACGCAGGACCGAGAGCCAAGCAGCACGGTCACCAGGATGCGCCAAGGCGCGAATAATTTGCACCAGATCGACTACGTAGGCACGCAAGTGCAATGGCACCAATTCGACCGCACGACAAGCGATACCTTCTTGCGCCAGCCATTGCGTGACGTCCTTGAGATGAGAGCGCGCGCGCACCAAAATCGCGACAGGATGCTCCGCGTCAGGAAAGGCAGTCAAGGCTTCTCTGACTAAGTCCAGCGCCACATCTTCGGAGCGTTGTCCCAACTGAGGGCAGACTGGGTGAAATCTTACGGCGGGTGAGATCGTCGCGTCCTTGAAGGCCGTTGAAGGCGCGTAGGCAATGGCACCTGCAGACGGATCGTCTTTTTGAGGAAAAAGCGAAGAAAAAGCACCATTGACCCACTCAACAATGCCACGCTGAGAACGAAAGTTATCCGTCAACGTCAAACACTCAGGCCGGATCGTCCCCAAGCCTTCGTCGCGCACACGCAAAAACAGCACAACGTCGGCTTTTCGAAAGCGATAAATCGACTGCATCGGATCGCCCACCAAAAACAAGGTGCGTCCATCACCTTGCTGCCAGCCCGCCGTGATTTTTTCGATCAAGGAAATCTGTGATTGACTCGTATCCTGAAACTCGTCGATCAAGAGATGTCGGATATTTTGATCGAGTTTTAGCAACAACTCGGTGGGTTCCTCGGCACGACCCAGAGCCTGATCGGCTCTCCGGGCGATTTCGATAAAGTCGACCTCGCCAGCTTCCATAAACCTCAGCATCAATTGCGCCGCTGCGATCCGCAAACAACTAAGCTGTGCTTGCAAAATCTCCCATTGATCTTCGGTGAACACGGGCTCTGGGGTGTTGACCACCGCGTAAAGACGCTTGACCCAAGCAGGGGTTTCAATTGAATCATGGCTTTGCAGCCATTCAATCACTCGCTCTTTTTCTCTTGTTTGAGGAAGAAAACCTTGATTGATATTGACAGTTTTACGCAGGCCGCCCTTGCTTGTTAAGAGAAAAGCGGCAAGAGCCTTCCAACGCGGCAGTTCAATGGCTTGCGTATCAAAAGCCTCGCCATCCCAGTCTTGTAGAGCCCATATGGTGTGCGAGGGGTTGTCTTGTGACAGAACCGCGGCAGCGGCGCGCGCAAGCGGCGCTAACTGCTCAGCCCAACCGAC
>JBIKOQ010000240.1:0-3702 GCA_044357955.1 Burkholderiaceae bacterium
GGTTTACGCAGCTCAAGCGTGTGTTTGAATCAAGCACGGATTGGGCAGGCTCGTGCTTAAAGCACTTTTAAATATAAGAGCGATCATGACTCAACCCCTTGGCAAGAAAAAAACAATGGCTGCTGAAAAAACAATGGCTGCTGCAAAGCCTAAACCTAAAGCTGCAACCAAGCCCATCGCCAAGTCAGCTAAGCCTTTGAGCAAAACACCGCCAAAGCCGGTGCCCAAGTCGGTAGCTCACTCGGCAACAAAGCCGACAACTAAGCCGGCAACTAAGCCGGCAACTAAGCCGACAACTAAGCCGGTACCCAAGCAGGCGGCTAAGCCAGCTGTTAAGGCTTCTTCCAAGCCTGTGGCTAAACCAAGCGTAAAGCCTGTTTTAAAGCCAAGCGCCAAGCCCCCCGTCAAGTCAGGCTCTCAACCAGCCCCCAAGGCGGCCGCCAAGTCAGCTACCAAGCCAGTTTCCAAGCCAGCCTCTCAGGCAACCACCAAGCCAGCGCCTCAGGCAGCGGCGACCAAATCCGTTCCAACCAAATCCGCAGCAAACACTGCAGTTCAATCAGTCAAGGATTCAATGAAGTCGGCTTCAAAAAGTAAACCCGCAGCATCCGATAAAGCAACCGCAACGAAGAGCAGCGCAAAACCCGCTGCTAAGCCTGCCAACAAACCTGCCGCAAAGGTTGTGGCGAAACCTGAAGTGAAGGTGAGTGCAAAAGTTGCTGAACAATCAGACAAGTCTGACAAAAAGGCGCCGATTAAAGGGGCCGCTAAGCCCTCAGTCGCCAAGGCGGCTCCGGTGGCCAAGCCTGTTCCTGCTAAAGCCGCGCCTCCTGCACCTGTTTCATCCAAAGCGCCTGGCAAAGTCGATGTCTCCAAGCCAGTCCCTCCTAAAGACGATGGTGATGGCCCGCCAAAGAAAGCCAGTGGCCGTCCGCCGGGCGGTACGGGTCGTCGCCCTGGACGCCCCTCTAAAAATCCGAATAACAACGATGCGGATTTTGGTGATTCGGGTGATGGTGAGCACGAAGTCGAAGTTGTGCCTGATTTCAAACCCGTCAAGCGCGGCAAGCGTGGCAAGGGTGACGCAAAAGATTTGATCGCACGTGGTCCAGTGACGCCCGAGGAATACGAGGCGCGACGTAATCGCTTGAAGTCTCTCATCAAGCTCGGCAAAGATCGTGGCTACTTGACCTATGGTGAGATTAACGACCATTTGCCTGATGATCTCGTGGATGCTGAGGCCATTGATGGCATTATCAGCACGTTTAGTGACATGGGCATCGCGGTCTACGACCAGGCCCCAGATGCTGAAACTTTACTGTTGGGTGAAAATGCACCCGTCGCAACCTCTGACGATGATGTCGAAGACGAGGCTGAAGCCGCTCTGACAACCGTTGATTCAGATTTTGGTCGCACAACAGATCCAGTGCGCATGTATATGCGTGAGATGGGGACCGTGGAGTTGCTGACGCGCGAAGGCGAAATCGAAATCGCTAAGCGAATCGAAGAAGGTCTTAAGCACATGGTCATGGCGATTTCGGCTTGCCCAACAACGGTCAACGAAATCTTGAATCATGTTCAGCGCGTGCGCGATGGGCAGGCTCAAATCGATGAGGTTGTCGACGGTCTGGTCGATCCCGATGATGGTGCCGAGTATGCGGGTGCGGGCGTATCCGATGAAGCGGATGAAGACGGTCCCGCAGGCGGCATGAGCAGCAAACAGCTCGAAGATCTTCGCGTCAAAGGTTTAGCTAAGTTTGAAATCGTCGGTGTTGAGTTCGCTAAAATGCGCGCTGCCTACGAGGTTGATGGTTATCGTTCTGCGACTTACATGCGTGCGCAAGAGACGATTCAAAATGAGTTAATGGGTATTCGCTTTACCGCCAAGATGGTTGAGCGTTTGGCCGATACTTTGCGGGCGCAAGTCGAAGAGGTACGTAAGATTGAACGTCAGGTTCTGCATACTTGCGTAGAGCGTGCTGGCATGCCACGTACCCATTTCATCAAAGTGTTTCCGGGTAACGAAACCAATCTTGAGTGGGTGTTGGGTGAGGTGGCTGTGGCCTCTGATTACGCCCATACTCTCAAACGACATGTTCCAGCCGTGCAGGAGCTTCAGCAAAAGTTGATTGATTTGCAAGTGCGCGTTGTGTTGCCGCTTAAAGATCTCAAAGACGTGAATAAAAAGATGGCGACTGGCGAAGCGAAGGCTCGCAAGGCCAAACGCGAGATGACCGAGGCGAATTTGCGCTTGGTGATCTCGATCGCCAAGAAATACACCAACCGCGGCCTTCAGTTTCTGGATCTGATCCAAGAAGGCAATATTGGTTTGATGAAGGCGGTCGACAAGTTCGAGTACCGTCGAGGCTATAAGTTTTCAACCTACGCGACCTGGTGGATCCGCCAGGCGATTACGCGTTCGATTGCTGACCAAGCCCGAACGATCCGTATTCCTGTGCATATGATTGAGACGATTAACAAGATGAATCGTATCAGTCGTCAGATCTTGCAGGAAACGGGCGCCGAGCCTGATCCCGCGACGCTGGCCTCAAAAATGGATATGCCTGAGGACAAGATCCGCAAGATCTTGAAAATCGCAAAAGAACCTATTTCGATGGAAACGCCGATTGGGGACGATGACGATTCGCATTTGGGTGACTTTATCGAGGACATGGCAACACTGGCACCTGCAGACGCTGCGCTGCATGGCTCAATGCGCGACGTGGTCAAAGAAGTCCTGGACTCTCTGACACCAAGAGAGGCTAAAGTGTTGCGTATGCGTTTCGGCATTGAAATGAGCACTGACCAGACACTCGAGGAGGTGGGTAAGCAGTTTGACGTCACGCGAGAGCGGATTCGTCAAATAGAGGCTAAAGCGTTGCGCAAGCTGCGTCATCCAAGTCGTTCGGACAAGCTCAAGAGCTTTCTCGAAGGTCAGTAATGCAAATCCAAGTCTTGGTCGTTCATCCAAGTCCAATTGTGCAGTCGGCCCTAGAAAGTCTAGTGAGTCACGACACGTTTTGTTGCGTCGTCAAAACGTTTAGCAGGGGGGGTGAGCTTGCCGCGTTTTTAACCACCACAACGGATCTTTTCGATGTGGTGTTGTTGAATGCTGAGCAGGAGCAGCCTTCTTTGCTGTTGCGCATTAGGGCAATGAGTGATGCCAATGTTTTGCTGCTCGCGCTCGAGCACGAGCCTTCAAATGTTGAGGATTGGCTCAAAGAGGGCGCGCGTGGGCTGGTTAGTTCACAGGCTGACGGTGCAGAGCTTCTCGAGGCTATTTCCACAGTGTATGAGGGGGAGTTTTGGTTTAATCGACAGCTGACCTCGCGCATTTTTCGTAATCTGGGTCAGACCAGGGAGCCATCAGAAGAGCAAAAGCGTATTGCTGCACTGACAGCTAAGGAAAGGCTTGTTGTGAAAGCCGTCGTGGACGGAGGCGGAAAAACATTGCGCGACACTGCTAAGGATCTCGAGATTAGTGAAAACACGGTCCGCAATCATTTGCGTTCAATTTACAGCAAGCTTGACCTGGCTAACAGGCTTGAGCTCTTTGTCTTTGCGCAGCAGCATTTCAGTAGATAGAGACAAAAATCTGCTTTTAGTAGCGGGATATAATCCATCCGTTTAAAGTAACGTTAGTCATGCCCCCCTAGCTCATGCTTGGTTAGAGCAGCGGACTCATAAAGGACCTGCTCGCTG
>JBIKOQ010000241.1:0-3700 GCA_044357955.1 Burkholderiaceae bacterium
GTAACCGTCTATATAAATCGCTGTTCTCAATGATTGCGTGTGTTCATGCATTATTTGTTACATATTTCAAAAATAAAAAAACCGCCCTAAGGCGGCTTTTTTTTCCCAAACCAATGTTGATTGAACAACTTGGCTAAGGAGGAGTCGTAGCTCTATTTTACTTTAAATCCGAAACTCATTTGAACGTTAAACAACAAAAACATCGTAAATCACCACTAGTGTCCCAATGTTTGTTTGCCGTTACTCTTGGGGGCTTACGTCTTTTAGTTGGAGATCACGAATAGGCGCCAATAGAGTTGTCATCACGCGTTAGCAAATGCATCAGCTTCAGATGAATAAATAGCTTGTCACGCCCAACGGTTCTTTCTTCCAGCACCCCAATTTCAACCAGTTGCTTGAGATAGCGCGAAGCTGCTTGGCGACCGCCAATGTCTCTCTCTACGAGATTTTGGATTCGGCAGTACGGCAGGTCAAAGATCAAATCAACCAGCTCACGGCTATAAATTTTCGGTGCGACCTGCTTTACATGGGCGATGGTCAGTGCTGACAGATTGCGGATCGCTGAAATCTTGGTCGTCGTCCAACGTGCCGTATCCTCAATCCCCCCTAGCAAGTAGATAATCCACGGCTCTCATGCTTGGCTCCGGGTGACGTCAAGCAGCAGGCGGTAATACTCGGCTTTGGTCTTGATGATGTGTCGGCTAAGATAAAGAATCGGTAGCGTCAGCAAGTCTTCCTGAATCAAATACAAGCTGTTCAGAATGCGCCCGGTGCGACCATTGCCATCGGTGAAGGGATGGATCGCCTCGAACTGGTAGTGCCCAACCGCCATGCGGATCAAGGGATCGATCTCGCGCTGTTCATGAAGATAGCGTTCCCAGTTAGCGAGTTTTGTCCGCAGCAAATCTTCACCATCAGGCGGGGTGTATATCACTTCTCCGGTCGCTTGGTTGGCGAGTGCCGTTCCCGGTACGCGCCTGACCTGCATCTCGATGCCCTTGATCCTTGAGCAAACCTGCTCGGCGGTGCGGGTGTTCAAAGGAAATTGCTTGAGTGCCCGATACCCTTCTAGTAGTGCGCTGCTATGGCGCAAGGTTTCGCGGGTGGCTGAATCGGCTTGCTCCCCGGCGCTCTGGTACTGAAAAAGTCGGTCTGTGGTGGTGACGATGTTCTCGATTTCCGAGCTCGCTTGCGCTTCCAGAAGTGGCAGCGCATTGATCAAGACCCCCTGATTGGGAGTCAACTCCGCTGCCTGTTTCAGTTCCGCCAAGGCTGCGCGCGCAGCGATACACTGCTTGAGTACCGGGCGCGTTTCCACCTCTGCTGCTGGTGGCAAAGGGGGTAAGTCGTTATAGGGCTGGTCTGGACGCCAATCGGTCATGATTTAATTCTTCGAGTTTTGCGACACATTCCCAGTTTATGTCGCTGGCGACAACAGGCCAATCAAATATGTTGCGATTTCTTTTAAATCGCAACATATTCAATCAGCCGCTTTCCGCCACTGCATCAAGCTGCAACGTCAGGCTTGATCGGCACAATGTTGCTGTCGCCCTTTTTCCACTCGTCCCAAAGGTCGGCTCACTGCTGCATCATCGTGGCCCGATTTTTCAGATAGTAGGCATGTTTAAACGTTAAACAAGAAGTTCAGTACATCCCCATCCTTGACGATGTATTCCTTGCCTTCGGCGCGCATCTTGCCCGCTTCTTTTGCGCCCTGCTCGCCCTTACAAGCGATGTAGTCCTCATACGCGATCGTTTGCGCGCGGATGAACCCTCGCTCAAAGTCTGTATGAATCACGCCCGCAGCCTGTGGGCCCGTCGCACCGATCGGCACGGTCCAGGCGCGGACTTCTTTGACGCCAGCGGTGAAATACGTCTGCAGCCCGAGCAGCTTAAACGCGCCGCGAATCAAACGATCGAGACCAGGCTCCTGCATGCCCATGTCAGCCAAAAATACGGCCTTGTCTTCGTCTGGAAGTTCGGCGATCTCAGACTCGATTGCGGCGCAAATCGCCACCACTGGTGCATTGCGCGCTGCCGCGTATTCGTTCAAGCGATCAAGCAAGGGGTTGTTGGTAAAACCCTGATCACTGACGTTACCCACATACATCGCGGGCTTGGCGGTGATGAAACAAAGCGGGGCAATCAGTGCGAAGTCTTCGGGCGAAAGATCCAACGCGCGAATCGGCTTGGTTTGATTGAGTTGAGCGATCACTTGCTCGAGAATACCCACGACTTTTTGGGCTTCTTTGTCGCCTGAGCGTGCGGTCTTTTGAAAACGGTGCATGGCTTTTTCAGCCGTCTGCATGTCAGCAAGTGATAACTCAGTTTCGATGACCTCGATATCGGCAATCGGATCGACACGACCAGCGACGTGGATGACGTTGTCATCTTCGAAACAACGCACTACGTTGATGATGGCATTGGTTTCGCGGATATGGGAGAGAAACTGGTTGCCCAAGCCTTCACCTTGGCTCGCGCCTGCCACCAAACCTGCGATGTCCACAAACTCGACGGTCGCGTGCAGGATGCGCTCAGGCTTAACGATGGCTGCGAGGGCGGCCAATCTTGGATCGGGTACCTCGACCACGCCCACATTGGGCTCGATCGTACAAAAGGGGTAGTTTTCGGCAGCGATACCTGCCTTGGTGAGGGCATTAAATAGGGTTGATTTACCGACGTTGGGCAAACCAACGATGCCACATTGCAGAGCCATGAGAATCCCGAAGTTCTAAATAAGTGAAACAGCTGTATAGAATATGAGTTTAACCGCTCCGCCCTTACTTTCCCCTCCAGATCATGACTCTTGCTGAGCTTCTCGCCCGTCCTTTTGGCACCGTCCCTGAAATGATCGGTTTTGCTGCTTCGCAGCGACCGAAGCATCCTGCACTGATTCTCAACGCACTCACGCTTTCGTACGCGCAACTCGATGCACTGATTGCACGGGTGGCATCCTCCTTGCAGCGTGATGGTTTCGGGCCTGGTGACAAAATCGCTGCCTGCGCAGGCACCTCTTTGGAGTATGTCGCGCTTTTTCTGGGCGCTTTACGTGCAGGTGCGGTCATGACCCCGCTCCCCCCCTCGGCGACGCCACAAAACCTAAATGGGATGCTTGCGAACTCAGGTGCCAGGATCCTCTTTCAAGACCGCGCCTGCGCGCTCAGCTGGTCGACCGATACTTTGGTTGACCAAGGGTTGCGACGGATCTGGATCGATGCGTCACAAGGCCCGGACAGCTGGGGCGCATGGCTGTCGAGCGAGATACCACCCTCTCCCGTCGACACACAGCCCAACTGGGCCTTTAATCTGATTTACTCCTCCGGCACCACAGGTACCCCAAAAGGCATTGTCCAACCCTGCTCGATGCGCTGGTCGCACGTTCAACGGGCGGCTACCAATGGCTATGGCCCCGACTCCGCCACACTGACCTCGACTCCGCTTTACTCAAACACCACGCTCGTGGCACTGCTACCCACCCTCGCACTAGGCGGCACCGGGATCCTGATGAGCAAGTTCGACGCACGTCGCTACCTTGAGCTGGCGCAACAACATCGGGTCACGCACACCATGCTGGTCCCTGTGCAATATCAGCGTATCTTGGACGATCCAAGCTTCGACCAGTTTGACCTCTCCTCTTTTCAGGCCAAGTTTTCCACCAGCGCGCCTTTTAGCGCGGCTCTCAAAGCCGAGGTGCTCAAGC
>JBIKOQ010000016.1:0-11991 GCA_044357955.1 Burkholderiaceae bacterium
GGAAGTCGCGCGGATGCAGAGAGAGGCGAGTCAAGCCTGTCCGCGCCACCGTTGGTGGCATGCGGGGTCTGCGCCCATTCTGGATCTGCAGGCAGAGCAAGACCCTTTTGCTCCATCCGCAACCGCGCACGACTTAGCCAAAGAGTTAGGGACCGAGCGCGTTCAGGTGTTGCGTATTCAACATGCGAGTCATGCGCTGATTCCGGAGCAGCCCGCTGCAGTCACAGAGGCCATTATTCAGTTTATGCTTGACTTGCATGACTCAGTGACTGATAAAAAATAGATTGATAAAAATACTTCAGGAGATAAAGATGTTGGCGTTTTTAAAAAAACAAGGTTTGGTGTTGCTCGCAACGCTTGGATTGACCTGCAGCGCAATGGCGACCTATCCAGACAAGCCGCTTCGCTTGGTGGTTCCTTTTCCGCCTGGGGGCGCGGCAGACATCATGGCCAGAGGAATGGCTGTCAAACTGGGTCAAGAGTTGGGTCAACCGATTGTGATCGATAATCGAGGGGGGGCGGGCGGAAGCACGGCGAGCGAGTTGGTTGCAAAATCTCCAGCTGATGGCTATACGATCTTGTTTGCCAACATGGGTACCATGGCGATTAATGTCTCGTTATATCCCAACCTGCGGTACGACCCCGTTAAAGATTTTGCTCCAGTTAGTCTGACGCATCTGACGCCGCGCGTGTTGATGGTCAGTCCTGATGTGCCGGCCAACTCGATCGCAGAACTCATTGCGTTGGCTAAAAAAAATCCTGGCATGCTGAGCTACGGTTCGGCTGGTAATGGGAGTTCGAGTCACATCTCGGGAGCACTTTTCAGCACCATGGCGGGTGTGGAGATGCTCCACATTCCTTATAAGGGCAGCGCGCCACTTGTGACAGATTTACTGGCGGGTCGTGTCAACATGACGTTCGACTCCTACTCCGTGTATGAAAATCATATCCGCAACGGTAAGGTCAAAGTCCTAGGGGTGACCGCACCCACGCGCATGGATGTGTTGCCGAACGCGCCAACGATCGCAGAGAGTGGACTGAAGGGCTACGAGGTGTTGAATTGGCTGGGGCTTGTGGTCCCCGCAGGCACGCCACCCCAAGTGATCAAGCGACTCAATCAAGCAACGGCCAAGGCCATGGCAGATCCTGATCTGCGTAAACAACTCATTGGTCTGGGCATTGAGCCAACAAGCTCAACACCCGAACAATTTTCTGCTTTGATTCTGACAGAGATTCCCAAGTGGAAGGCGGTTGTCAGCAGCACGGGTGCCACCAACAATTAACTCAATTGACCTGATGGTTGTATGTCATCAAATAATTGCCCAACGTCTTTATAAGAAAGGGACTTGATTCCATCGCTAAACTCGAGTGCTTCACCACTGTAAACGACGGCTCGGATAGCGAGCGTTTTAAGTTTTTGATCAAAGTGCTGGAGTGTTTTTTTAAAGCTCGCGCTCCAAGTGCTGGCCGCTTTGATCTCGACGCCGATGAGTTCGCTGCCTTGTTTGTGTAGCAAATCAATTTCATGACCTTGACTGTCTCTGAAGAAATAGAGATTGGGTGTGAGCCCACGGTTGTAACGGGCTTTGAGTGCTTCTAGTACAACAAGATTTTCAAAAAGATTGCCAATTAAGGGATCTCGACCGACCTGTTCGACCCGCTCTATACCCAGCAGATAACAAAGCAGTCCTGTATCCGTGAAATAAATCTTGGGTGTTTTGATGACGCGTTTGCCGAAGTTTTCAAAATAAGGCGGCAGTCGAAAGATGACATAGGAGGCCTCGAGAATCGATAGCCACGACTTAATGGTCATTCCGTCGACGCCAACGTCATTCGAGAGGGACTGATAATTGAGAACCTGCCCCGCGCGACCTGCTAGGAGCTTCATGAATTTTTCAAACAGCACAATGTCTTTCAGTTTGATTAATTGCCTCACATCGCGCTCTACATACGTTTGAAAGTAGTTGGCGTAGGCCGTGTGAGGCCGTTGTGATTGATCATAAATTCGAGGTAAAAAACCTTGAAATAAGTAATCACTTGGTGTGTCGAACGCAATGCTGGCGTCACTAAGCTCTGCGATTGACAAGGGCAGTAGGTGCAAGATGCCTGTGCGACCGGCGAGTGATTGAGTGACGGCTTCTCGCAGCAGTAATTGGTGCGAGCCCGTCAGTACAAATTGACCATTGACCTTATCCTGATCGACAATTTCCTGAAGGTAGCTCAGTAGTTGCGGGGTGCGCTGAATCTCATCAAAAATTGTACGTTTCGGATATTGTTTTAGAAACGCTTTTGGATCTTCCGTTGCAAACTGACGAATCTCCGGATTTTCCAAGTTGACATAAGTGTAGTCAGGCAAAACCGATCTCACTAGAGTCGTCTTGCCTGCTTGGCGAGGGCCCACAATAGTGACGATAGGATACTCAGAAAGCTGCGTCTGGAGTTCGCGTTGGAGATGGCGTGGGATCATCCACCTATTCTAATCCTTGTAAATCCAGAGTTCAACTCTGAATTTGCAAGATTTTCTGCTTTTGTCTATTCGAATGGCACGACGATTTTCGACGCCAGGACTTTGTCGATCGTTTTTCTGTCCATATCCAAGATCTCAAACTGCCAACCTTCCCAAGTGACCTTGTCGCCCTCGATCGGAAGCTTGCCGCTCAGCAGCATAAACATCCCGCTGAGCGTGTGGTAGCGGCCTCTTTCTTCTTCGGGTACGACAGACAACTCCAGGCAGTCTTTCAGCTCGGGGATCGGGATGTGGCCGTCGAGCAGCCACGTCCCGTCGTCCCGGCGCACCGCCCAGGATTTAGACGGATCACGCGGAGTGAACTCTCCCGTAATGGCCTCGATCAAGTCTTGAAGGGTGACAATACCTAATACTTCACCATATTCGTCCACGACGAAGGCCATTTGGCGGGCCGAAGAGCGGAAATTCGCAAGCAACTCCATGCCGGTGATGGTTTCGGGCACGTAGAGGGCTTCTTCGATCCCTTGTGTCAATTCGTACTTTTCACCTTTGGCGATCTTGGACAGCAGTTTTCTTGCGTTGAGAACACCCAAGACTTGATTGAGTTCGCCATTGACCAGTGGAAACCGAGCATGATCGGTCAGTTCGATGGTCTCCAGGTTTTTTTCGATGGAAGACTGGATATCGAGAAAAATGATGTCTGCACGGGGCACCATCAGCGAGGCAATCTGACGGTCGTCCAGTCTGAACACATTTTTAACCATGGTGTGCTCATCTGTTTCGATGAGTCCGGCCTCGGTGCCTTCTTCGAGCACTGCCTGTATTTCTTCTTGTGTGACTTCAGTTTGATTTCTTTCTTTGATGCGCAGGATTCGAAGCATAAATTTCGTAGAGCCGGATAGCAGCTTGACGAAGGGCCGCGTTGCTATGGCAAGAAATGCGATCGGTCTGGCCATCAGTCTGGCGATCGCCTCGGGGTTGGATTGTCCCAGGCGCTTGGGGACAAGCTCTCCAATCACAATCGAAAAATATGTGATCACAAGAACGACGATACCTGTACCGAGATAGTTGGAGTAAACAACACTCACGCCAAGCTCTTGGAGCCAGAGCGCGAGAGGTTTTGCGAGCGCGGACTCACCGACGATACCGCTTAACACGCCAATCGAAGTGATGCCGACCTGAACGGTAGAGAGGAACTTAGTGGGATCCGCTGCGAGTTTGAGTGCTGCTTTGGCAGAGGCATCGCCCGCTTCGGCTGCTTTTTGAAGTTTTGAGCGTTTGGAGGTGATGAGAGCGATTTCGGACATCGCAAACAAACCATTCAGAAGGATCAGTGCAACAAGTATTAGTATGTCCATAGGAGGGCACGAGTGGTGTGCCGCAAGTCATGAGAAGTCTTCATTCTAAATTAAAAAGAGATTTATGCCCAAATGACATCATTTTGGGTCTTGATGCTCAGAGATACTTTCCTTTAGATACATTTTTCGAATCAAATAAGTCGGTCGACGCTTGGCTTCCATATACGTACGACCGATGTACTCGCCTAGCACGCCAATACCGATGAGCTGTATGCTCCCTAAGAATAAAACAGCCACAAATAGAGAGGGATAGCCGGGGAGATCGACACCATAAATCAGCGTTCGGATCAAAATAAATGATCCGTATAACACCGTGATGAAAGCGCCGATGACGCCTATGTAAGTCCAGATACGCAAAGGGAGGGAACTAAAGCTCGTGATGCCTTCCAGTGCGAAATTCCAGAGTTTCCAGCCTGAAAATTTGGTGGTACCCGTTGTACGTGATTGACGGACATAATCAATCGTGACAGTTTTGAAGCCCACCCAGGCAAAGAGTCCTTTCATGAATCTTTGCTTTTCAGGGAGAAGCTTCAAGGCATCGACGACAATACGAGTCATGAGACGACAATCACCCACGTTTGTGGGGATTTTGACATGGGCAAGATAGTTATAGGTGTCATAGAACGCCGCAGCACTGAGTCGTTTACTTAGACTATCACTTTGTCGATCCACTCTTTTGGCGAGCACCACATCCGCACCGCTGTTTTCCCAGGCTCGAATCAGTTGACCGATTAAAGAGGGCGGATCCTGCAGATCCGAGTCGAGTGGAATAATTAAATCGCCTTGCGCGTGGTCAAGGCCTGCCGTCAGCGCGGCCTCTTTACCAAAGTTACGAGACAACTCTAAAACCTGAAAGCGAGGGTCTTTTTGAGTCAGTCTGATCAACAGCTCAAGAGTGCGGTCCTTGCTACCATCGTCGACGCAGAGCACTTCAAAATCAAATGCATCTAGTTGCGAGAACTCGTGAGTGATGGCTTCGTAAAACGCATCGACCCCCGTTTCTTCGTCATGAAACGGGCACACGAGACTGACGAGCAGCTTGCTATGCATATCCGGGTTCCTAAAATGGACTTATTGTCTACTTTAAGATTGTAGACGCAGCAACAATTTTAGACCTTCTTACTGACCCGTGTGATTCGCCGCGATGAAGTTCCCCGGTGGGGTAAAGAACATGAATAAATTGGTCTTTGCTTTATCTGACGCTTCAGGATTAACAAAGCTTACCTTCCATTCTTTGCCTTTTTTGCCATCAACGTAGGCGATAGATTCGTGGTTGAGCGGACCCCAGCTTTTTTCGAGTTTCCCGCTTTTAACAAGACTCTCTTTGCGAGTGTTGGCGCATTTGAGAATGGTCGATTCAGCAGCGGGTTTGGAGCCATGAAAATGACAACTGTCACCGGGGCCAGCATAAGAGGTCACAGGAGCAAAAGCAAATAAAAAGGCAAGAGAAAAAAGAGCGATATGAGTGAGTGTTTTCATCATGGGCCTCAAAAATTAAAGAGAGTTCCGACTTTTGTCAGTGGTGTTGTTGATGTCATTGTCTTCGTGGGCATGCTGGTGTTCTTGTATTGGAAAACGGAATAGTTCGCCGTTAACGTCATGCTGATAGCCATGAAGCTGGACAAATAGAAGGTAAATGCCTGCCAGAATGAGACCTAGGTTTGCGGTATAGCTAAACCTTTCAAAGTAGACGGTTTTGCGCCATAGGGAAAGCGCAGCGACCATCACCGCTAGCGCGACAATTTGCCCCAGTTCAACCCCAACGTTGAAGCTCAGGATTCTGAAAATCATATGGACGGGGTCGTCCCCAAGCGGCAATTGCTGAAGACGTGTGGAGAGACCAAAGCCATGCAACAAACCAAAGGCAAAGACCATCTTGAGCAAGTTCGGTGACGCCATATTGAAATGGCGCTGAAAACCATTGTTGTTGTCAAAGCCTTTGTAAATCACACTCACTGCAATAATCGCGTCCACCAACCAAAAATTCCAGGTGATTTTGAAATAAGTAGCAAAAATTAATGTAATGCAATGCCCAATTGTGAAGACGGTGACAAACTTAACAATATCCTTAAACGTGCTCAATAAAAAAACAACACCGAGCAAGAATAAAAGGTGGTCATAGCCGGTCAGCATATGACTTGCGCCTAGCCACATATACTGGATATAGCCGCCATCGAGCATGCGCTGCTTGTCTTCATCGCTAATGCCATGTGCATAGGCGATGATTGGCAAAAGGGCAAGCAATAACACCCCAAGACGATGGGAGAGGTCTTTCATGTGTATTCCTCAGAATGTCGATAAGGGGCAGGTAGAAAAAGCCTGCCAGCAAATGCGGTGACCTTAGACCTTGGCGCGAGGAGGGCGCAATAAGCCATCTAAAAAGACAGAGGGAGGCGCTTGAGAAGGAGGTGCAATTAAGACCTTGACCATCATGACGATGGCAAAAAGTTCAGTGTGCGGGAGCAAAGCAGAACTTTGAAACGTGTCAGTCACATGCTGATGCGTAGAATCCGCCGACCCATGATCAATGTGCGTTTCAAAAGCATCATGATGGTGGTGTTCGATAGCCTGTTTGTGTGAGAAAACTTGATGTACTTCGTTTATCGCAACGCTAAAGCTTTCGACAGCCACCGCAAAACTGAGTTGGGTGCTTAAAAGCAGAGCGATAAAGAAGGACTTCAATCTTTTCATTTACTTAGACCTAAACACCTCGACACCCACCCCCTCGCAGTCTGGATAGACATCAGATTTTTCGGTTGAGACGCGTGTGGCGTAGACCAAGGGATGTGCGAGCATGCGCTTGACGATCTCATCGCACAGGGTTTCTTGCAAGTGAATATGGCCTATCGCGATGATGTCCGCGATGGTTTGACGCATAAAGTCGTAATCGACAACTTCACTGAGATCGTCTTGGCTAGGCGTATTGTTTTGCAAAGGCACATACAAGTCGACGTTGATGACAACACGTTGTTCCCCTTTTTTTTCGAACTCGTGCACACCGATGTTCATGTTGATTTCAAAAGCTTTTAAAAATAAGCGGCGGCAGTGTGTCAGATCGAGCTTTTGAATATGCGTAGGGGTCATTGTTGAGGTGTTCAGGTCAGGAGGTTAAAAACATCACATCACGAGCAGATGCTTTGAGGTGTTGGCCACCGTCCACATAAAGTGTGGTCCCGGTGACAGCGTGTGCACGAGCAAGATAGACTGCGGCCGCGGTAATGTCCTCGGGTGTGGAGGACTTTCCAAGCGGTGTCAGATTGTGCGCTTGCTTAAAACTCGTTTCAGTCTGATCTCCAGAGACCAGCGTAATACCCGGCGCCAGACCGACCACCCGCACATGGGGGGCCAGTGCTTGGGCCAGCAAACGAGTCGCTTCAAGCAGTGCGGCCTTGGAGAGTGTGTAGGACAAAAAATCTGGATTGGGGTTGAGCAGCTTTTGATCCAGCAGATTGATCACCACGGCGGGGTATTCAAACGCATGAGTACTTTGAGTGCGCGCGCGATGCAAATCACGGGCGAGCGACACGGGCGCCGCGACATTGATTTGCATATGCGTATTGAGTCGCGCGTAGCTAAAGCTCTGCGCCTCGTCATAATCAAACAACGAAGCATTGTTGACAATACAGCTTGGCAATCCGAACACCTCTGTGCAGCGTGTCACTAAGCCTGCCACTGACGACTCCACGCCAAGATCAGCCTGCAACGCCACCGCACGACGACCCAGTGCCTGAATATCCTGGACGGTCTGCTGGGCATCAGTCACCGACGTCCCATAATGAATCGCGACATCCCATCCAGAGGCGGCAAGACCCAAGGCAATGCTGCGCCCCAGGCGCTTACCCGCGCCTGTCACCAGAGCAATATTTTCTAAATGGACTGTCGACACGTTCATTTCGCCTGAGTGAGTGGTGTCGCCAACTATAGGCGCCACGACAGCCAACATATTAACTTGCCTAGGTCCAATGAGACTTATGCGCCCTTGAGAAGTGGGCTTAATACCCGTGAATACTGGCTCGCCATATCGTAGGCGTGTCCAAGCTGAAGCACCTCGAAGTCGTGTTGCAAGGGACCGATCACCTGAATGCCTGCTGGCATCCCTGTCGCGCTAAAGCCTGCCGGCATGCTCAGTGCGGGTAATCCGGCCATGGTGGCGGGGATGACGGATTGCATCCAGCGGTGGTAAGTGTCCATTTTTTGACCAGCGATCTCCTTGGGCCAGTGTTGCTCGGCTTCAAAAGGGAAAATCTGCGTGGTCGGCATCACAATAAAGTCAAACGTCTCAAACATTCGACGCAGCTCTTGATACCAGGCCGTACGGACTTTGGCTGCAGCAAAGACTGCTTGTCCAGTCAAATTAAGACCTTGTTCGATTTCCCAGACCGCCTCGGGCTTGAGCAGGGCACGACGTTCAGGCGCTTCGTAGTGCTGCGCATTGCCACCCGCAAAGGTAAAGCTTCGCAAGGTGAGCCAGGCGTTCCACAATTGCTCGAGATCAACATTGGGTTGCGTGTCTTCGACAGTGCAACCGAGCGTCTTGAAATGTTCGAGCGCGCGCGTGGTGACGGCCAGTAACTCCGGGTCCATGGGCAAATGACCGTTCAGGTTTCCAAGCCAGCCAATGCGTTTGCCGCGCAGGTCGGTTTCTAAGGGTTGGGTCAACAAGCGTGGATCGTCTTGGCGACGGGTGAGCGGTAGGCGGGAATCAAAACCAGCCTGTACTGCAAGCAACATCGCCAAGTCGGGGATGTTGCGCGCCATTGGCCCTGTGACGCTGAATTGCTGGAAAAAGACCTCTTCGCCAGGACCGTGCGGGACGCAACCGGGCGAGGGACGAAAGCCAAAGACATTATTGAAGGCTGCGGGTGTGCGCAAAGAGCCCATCATGTCCGAACCATCGGCCACGGGCAGCATGCGCAGAGCCAAGGCCACCCCTGCACCACCACTACTGCCCCCTGCGGTGCGTGAGGGATCAAAGGCGTTGAGCGTTGTGCCATAGACCTTGTTATAGGTATGTGCGCCCAGACCAAACTCGGGTGAATTGGTGCGACCGACAAAGATCGCACCACCCGCGCGTACACGTCCATTGGCGGCAGAATCGACCTTGGTGACTTGGTCCTTGAAAATCAGCGAACCGTTAGTCGTGACCATGCCAGCGACGGGTGCGATGTCTTTGGGCGCTTGAGGAAAACCGTGCAGGGGCCCCAGGCTTTGGTTACGAGCGAGCTGTGCGTCACGCTCTCGGGCTTGCGCAAGCAGAGCGTCACGCTCTGGCATGGCGACAATCGCATTCACCTTCGGATTTTGCGTATCGATCTGTGCGAGAAAGGCCTCCATCACTTCAACGCAGGAGAGTGCGCGCCGGTGAATGGCGCGAGATAAACTCGTCGCGTCCATCGAGACGATGTCCCACTGGCTATTGTTGTCATTGCCGTGATGTGGATATGGTTTGGAGGCTGATGTTGTCATGATGTGAGTGAGGCTAGGAACAGCTGTGTTTAAAAAATCAGCCCCTATTGTGCAATAAAATCCTTGTCAACAAGCCTGCAAGGCGAATACAGGAATGAAATGAGTCTATTTTCTTTGCTCGGCAAAACGGCACTGGTGACCGCCAGTGTGCGTGGGCTCGGTTTTGAGATCGCGCAGGGACTGGCCAAGCAGGGCGCGCGCGTCTTGCTCAATGGTCGCGACGAGGTGACGCTTGCGAAGGCGGTGGAGCAGGTGCGCGCCCAAGGAGGTCAAGCTCAGGCTTTGGTCTTTGATGCGTCGGATCTCTCGCAGTTTGCTCAGGTCATGCGTGAGCTAGACCAGACGGTGGGTCCCATCGATATTTTGGTCAACAACGCAGGCTTACGCGACCGACGTGATGTCTTTGCTTTTGAGCTCGATGCTGTTCGGCAGATGTTCGAAGCGAACCTTGTCGCACCTTTTGAGTTATCCCGTCAAGTGGCACAGCGCATGGTGAGTCATCAGCGTACTGGGCGCATCATCAACATCACCTCGATCGCCGGGCCGATTTCGCGCGCATCTGATGCGGTGTACACAACAGCCAAAGGCGGGCTCGCAGCGATGACGCGTGCGTTGGCGGCTGATTTTGGTCGGTATGGCATCACGGTCAATGGCGTGGCGCCTGGTTTTTTTGCGACCGAGGCCAATGCCCCCATGGTCGCCGATCCCGCCCTAGACGCGATGCTTGAAAAGCGGACCTCGCTAGGCCGCTGGGGACGACCCGCTGAGATCGCGGGTGCCGTGGCATTTTTAGCCTCTGACGCCGCTTCTTATGTCACCGGCGAGGTGATTGCCGTCGACGGCGGTTATTTGGCCCATTTTTAAATGAGCGGTTTTCTTCTGCTTGCCAAGTTAGCCGTCCAAAACAGCACGGTTAACAATACCGCGGCACCAACCTGAGCGACCAACACAATATCGTAGGACTGATCAATCGCCCACAACCACGCGGCAACCACGGGTCCGATGGCGCGTGCAAGAATGGTGGGGACGGTAATCATGCCGTTGAGTGCGCCATAGGCGTGTGCGCTTAACATTTCCGGTACGACTTGAGCGCGCACAATCGTAAAAATACCGTTCGCTAAGCCGTAAATGCCAAAGAGGGCTGCCACCAGCTGAAAGCTCAGCGAGTCCAGCAAAAAGGTCGCGAACACAAACGGAAAAATACTCAGCATGATGGAGCCGAGCGTTCGCATCGAGACGCGCGCCGCAAAGCGACTGATGATGATGCGCCCGAGCACTTGCGCGGGGCCGATAATCGAAATCGCCCACACGACTTCGCTTGTCGGTAATTGCTTATCGAGCAGCATCGGGTACATATGAAAAGTAAATACTGAAAAGACCATGGAGTAGGTCGTCAGTGCGATCAATAAAAGCCAGAATACCGAGCTGTGGAGTGCTTCATGAACGATGTTTTTGTCACGCGCGATGTTTTCGGCTTTGCTGGTCGTCTGGGTCGCATTCGCTGCATCAAGCTCGGGTTTGATCCAGTGCCAATAGCCTACAGCGCAAACCACGTTGACGAGTGCAAGCACCCAAAGCGACAGGCGCCATCCCCAACCATCGATTAAAAATTGTTCGAGTGGAATAAAGACCGTGCTCGCAAAACCTGCCCAGAGCGTGATGGTGGTGATGCCCGCGCGGGAGTGTTGTGGACCGACGCGTCGCGCCAGTAAGGCGAAGGCGGATTCGTAAAGGATGGCGGCTTGGAGCGAGCCCATCGCTGCCGCGATTAAATAAAAAATAAATAGGCTCTGAACGAAGGACCAGGCAATAAACAAGACGGCCGCAGTCAATGAGCCCCACACCATGACGCGCTTACCGTGTCCTCGATCGATCGCCAGTCCGACGGGATAGGCCAGCGCTGCCGCGAGGAGTAAACCAATTGTCAGCGCGCCATAGACGTCTGATTTGGACCAGCCCAGCTCGCGCTGCATCGCCACAACAATGAGTGGAAATGCATAGTAGGAACAGATTTGCGCAATGCCAAGAAAGTGAGCAAGTCCGTGGACTTGCCCGGTCGTGGACGCAGTTTCTTTAGTCATGCGTGTTGACTCTCCAGCATTGAATCTCCATTAACCCAGTCTCACCAAGCCATCGACGGCAAGGACTTTATTGCCTTGCACAAAAAGCGGGTTGATCTCGGCTTCAAGGACGTTGACTTCTTTGATGGCCGCCAGCCTAGAAAAAGCCACGACGGCTTGCGCCAACGCTTCGCAATCGCCTTTGGGTAAGCCGCGGAAGCCCTTGATCAGCTTGGTGATCCTGACCTCGTCAATCATGGCATGCGCTTGTGCAAGGGTGACGGGAGCGAGTCGAATCGCAAAGTCTGGCGAGATCTCGGCGGTGACACCACCCGCTCCCAGGATGATCGTCGGGCCCACCAGCGGATCATTGCGGTAGCCGAGAATGAGCTCGAGCAATCGCGTTTCCATCGCCTGGACTAAAAATCCATCCAGTTTTGCCTGTGGGGCGAAGGCGTGAGCGCTCTGGGAGATTTCTTTGACAGCCGTTTCAAATTCAGCCGTGTTGCGAACCCCAACCTTGACGCCACCGGCTTCGGTTTTATGCGGAATGTCACGCGAGGAAACCTTGACTACGACAGGGTAAGGGACTGAATGCGTAGGATGCGTCTGACTCACAAGCTGGGCTTGGGCCGTCTGG
>JBIKOQ010000242.1:0-3689 GCA_044357955.1 Burkholderiaceae bacterium
GATGGTTTTGACGCGCGTCACATCTGTAACCATACGGATACAAACGGTCGCTATGCCTGGCATGCTCAACCGGCGGTCGCCCACTGGAATCTCTATCAGTTAGCCAATAGCCTGTTTTCCGTTGTGCCGGATGCCGAGGCATTAAGAAAAGCTTTGGATGTATTTGAGCCAACCTTTCTCAATGCCATGCAGTCTCATATGAGTAAAAAGTTAGGACTCAAGACCTGGCAAGCTGGGGATGAGGTGCTGATCGATGACCTTTGGAGTGTGATGCAGGCGAGTCATGCTGATTTTTCTATGACATTTCGTCAACTTGCATATGCGCCCGGCTTGACACAAGCGGCCCCGGGTCAAGTGGCCTTTGACCTAGGCGGTACGGTCGGTGATGGGTCGGGATCCCTGCAACCCTTTGTTGATCTCTTTTTAGATCGAGAGGCTGCTGGGGCTTGGTTGATCCGATATCGCGAAAGAGTCGCCCTCGAAGCCGCGCCCTGGCAGCAGCGCGTCTCGGATATGCTTGCGGTCAATCCTCTTTATGTTTTGCGTAACTATCTCGCTCAACAGGTGATTGAAGCCACGCAACGCGGTGATTTCTCCGAGTTAGAAAACATGATGGACTTGCTGGCAGCCCCGTTTTCGGCGCGAGCAGGGATGGAACGTTATGCGGCGCTGCCGCCCCACTGGGCGAGCAAAATTGAGGTCAGTTGCTCTTCCTGATGCAATAATGTGGCTTTGCCGCGTGACTCTCTTTGATCACGCTCAACTTTGATGGTTCGCTTCCCATGTCTGGCAACACTTTAGGTAGATTATTTTGCGTCACCAACTTTGGTGAGTCACACGGCCCTGCGATTGGTTGTGTGGTGGACGGGTGCCCACCCGGACTGACCCTCGCCGTTGAGGATATCCAGCAGGAGCTTGACCGTCGTCGGCCCGGAACCTCGCGGCACGTGACACAGCGTCAGGAAGCCGATCAGGTCGAAATTTTGTCTGGGATCTTCGAGGGCAAAACGACCGGAACGCCAATCGCCTTGCTGATCCGAAACGTCGATGCCCGTAGTAAAGATTACAGTGCGATTGCCGATACTTTTCGCCCAGGTCACGCTGACTACGCGTATTTTAAAAAATATGGTGTCCGCGATCCGCGCGGTGGCGGTCGTTCGTCTGCGCGACTGACGGCCCCAACGGTCGCTGCGGGCGCCATTGCTAAAAAATGGCTCGCGCAACAATACGGGGTCAAGGTGCGCGGCTATATGAGCCAGCTTGGAACGATCCCAATGCCCTTCAAGAGTTGGGAGCACGTGCCTCAAAATCCTTTTTATTCTGCCGATCCGGATATTGTTGCTGAGCTTGAGTCCTATATGGACCAGTTACGCAGAGACGGCGACTCCGCAGGCGCCCGCATTGAAGTGGTTGCCGAGGGCTTGCCTGCGGGTTGGGGCGAGCCAATTTATGACCGTCTCGATGCGGATATTGCGCATGCCATGATGGGTTTGAATGCGGTAAAAGGGGTAGAGATCGGTGCTGGCTTCCATAGCATTGTCCAGCGTGGCTCCGAGCATGGTGATGAAATTACCCCAGAGGGTTTTTTAACCAACCACGCGGGCGGCGTATTGGGGGGGATTTCAACCGGCCAACCCATCACGGTCAGTTTAGCGATCAAACCGACCTCAAGCATTCGTGTCGAACGACGTTCGATCGACCGCGCTGGCAACCCCGTTTCTGTGCAAACCTTGGGACGCCATGACCCTTGCGTCGGTATTCGCGCCACACCTATCGCAGAATCCTTATTAGCCATTATTTTGGCGGACCATGCGTTACGTCATCGTGCCCAGTGCGGGGATGGATTTGTCCCGTCGTAATTGCACAGTTTGCTATGGCATAATCAAGATCAAAACCTATCCAACAAATGTGGCAGAGACAGCGTCATGAAAAAAACTTTATACGACAAGCTATGGGATGCTCATGTGGTTCACGAAGAATCAGATGGCACCGCCATTCTTTATATCGACCGTCATCTTTTACATGAGGTGACCAGTCCTCAGGCCTTCGAAGGGCTTGACCTGGCCGGCCGTAAGCTCTGGCGCCTCAATGCCAACTTAGCTGTAGCCGATCACAACGTCCCGACGGTGGATCGCGCTCAAGGCATTTCAGACCCCATTTCAAAGCTCCAAGTCGATACGCTCGATGCCAACTGCGAAAAGCACCAGGTGATTGAGTTCAAAATGAATGACTTGCGTCAGGGCATCGTCCACGTGATTGGCCCCGAGCAAGGTGCAACCCTGCCTGGCATGACGGTGGTCTGTGGTGACTCGCACACCAGTACCCATGGTGCTGTGGGCGCGTTGGCGTTCGGTATCGGTACTTCTGAAGTCGAGCACGTAATGGCCACGCAAACCCTGCAGGCCAAGAAAAATAAAAACATGTTGGTGCGGGTCGAGGGTACGTTACCTGCCGGCTGCACTGCCAAAGACATTATTTTGCATGTCATCGGCGTGATTGGTACTGCGGGCGGCACAGCACATGCCATTGAGTTTGCGGGTAGCGCGATTCGTGATTTGTCCATCGAAGGCCGCATGACTTTGTGCAATATGTCGATCGAGGCGGGTGCCCGTTCTGGCATGGTGGCTGTTGATCAAAAGACGATTGATTATTTTGTGGGTCGTCCGTTCTCTCCGAGTGGTGCTCTTTGGGATCAGGCGGTTGCCTACTGGAAAACCTTGCATACTGACGAAGGTGCGCATTTTGATCGAGTGGTAGAAATCGATGCACGTCAGATCGTGCCGCAAGTCACCTGGGGCACTTCACCCGAGATGGTTCTGCCTGTGACAGGTCGTGTGCCGGATCCTGAGCGCGAAAAGGATGAAATCCGTCGCAGCGGAATGGAGCGTGCCCTGGAGTACATGGGCCTTAAGCCCAATACCGCAATCGAAGACATCAAGATTGATCGTGTATTTATTGGTTCCTGTACCAATTCCCGAATCGAAGACTTACGTGCGGCGGCTGTCGTGGCGCGCGGTAAACGTGTGGCGAGCAACGTCCGTCAGGCGATGGTCGTGGCAGGTTCTGGCTTGGTCAAAGCCCAAGCAGAGCGCGAAGGACTCGACAAGATCTTTATCGATGCGGGTTTTGAGTGGCGCGAGCCAGGCTGTTCGATGTGTTTGGCGATGAACGCTGACCGTCTCGAGCCCGGCGAGCGTTGTGCCTCGACTTCGAATCGTAATTTCGAAGGCCGTCAAGGGCAGGGTGGCAGAACCCATCTCGTGAGCCCAGCTATGGCAGCGGCTGCTGCGATTGCTGGTCATTTTGTCGACGTACGTAACTTCCGGTAAACAGACATGGACGCATTTACAACACACCAAGGACTGGTCGCTCCCCTCGATCGCGAAAACGTCGATACAGATCTGATCATCCCAAAGCAGTTCCTCAAGTCCATCCAGCGTTCAGGCTTTGGTCCGAACCTCTTTGATGAATTACGCTATCTGGATCATGGCGAGCCAGGCATGGATAACTCCAAGCGGCCGTTGAATCCCGAATTTATTCTTAATCACTCCCGCTACCAAAACGCCTCAATCTTGTTGGGCCGCAAAAACTTTGGGTGTGGTTCGAGCCGTGAGCATGCACCATGGGCGCTTGCCCAGTATGGATTCCGTGCAGTGATCGCCCCATCCTTTGCAGACATCTTTTTTAAC
>JBIKOQ010000243.1:0-3671 GCA_044357955.1 Burkholderiaceae bacterium
TATCCCATCGCACACCCATTTCCTGTAAGCGTGCAGAGGGGATTTCGATCACCTGAACATCAAGAAGAACCATTTTGTCCCAACCCACCTGACTCGTGAAGTCGAGTAATTCTGGATAGCGCTGCGCAAGTCTTGCGATTTTTGCTTGATCGGAGTCAGACAAATTTTCACCTTCGATGATTAATTTATCGCCAACGACTGAACTTCTGGCCATCGGAATCGTTTTGAGCAGACTTTTAATTTCATCCTGGACACGAGAAAAGCCCTCGGGTGCAACACGAATCTGATAAGACGCTCTTTTTCCACTCGTGCGCCAAATATCGAGCGTGGTGGAACCAGACTTTTTGCCAAACACAACAATTTCACTTTGATTGATGACGGTTGCCTGAACGACTTCGCCATTGCCTATCGCCAAACGTTCTACATTCGCCAGCTTTAACACGGTCGATGAACCGACTTCGAGCTTTAGATTTTCCTGTCCCATCACGTTAAGCGGAAATAACAATACGATTGAGGCCAGACACCCAACGACTGTACTCATCGCGCACCCACCGTCCTGTGCAACGTGCTTGACGCCTCATGATCCTCTTCGTGAGTGGCGACAGAAGACAAACGATCTCCATACATGATGGGCACCACACGCTCAAAAGGCTTGCTCGGCAGCCCGAGCAAAGCGGCTACATCACCTGTGGTTGAACGTAGGCTCACGTTCTGCTCCGCATTGAGGGGGGAACTCAACACGGCACTGATCGTACCGGCTTCTCGGGCAGCGACAAGCTTGACTGCCTCGGTGGGAGATACCGCTAAAGTGATATGGGCCTCTGAGGAAGAGGCTGAGTGATCACTACGTTGATATGTCTGCGACAAATGACCCACCCCAAGGACCCGTACTGCTTGTAAAAGCCCTATCGTTAGGCGCTTACCCTGATGTTCTAAAGAAACAAATAAATCAACACGGTCCCCACCCCGAATGAGACCTGAAGCCGCGCTACTAGGATCCACCGTGATCGAGACCGCTTTAAATTCTGGATCTAACAATGTTGATACGCCGGGTGACTCTAACGCCTGTAAATGGGTATGGAGCAAGGGTTGACCAGACCGCACATCAGAGACGAGTTTCTTTCCAAGCAAGATGTCACCCTGATCCTGAGAAATCGCATCATGTGGCGCCCATTTAATGGGAAACATCTCACTGACAAAATCAGTCTCTTCGATCATGGTGTCACGCGTCAAGTCCCTCGCGGCAACCAACAAGCTCGTCTGCTCAAGTCTGGTGCGAGACTCAATCTCCTGCGTTTTTTCATTCAAATGTTGATCAATGGCCCAGGCTGAGATACAACCCAATGCAATTGACAACATCATCAACCACCACTTCGCTTTAGTGTGCGATAGGTTCAACGTCGATCTCCCTCTGATGTATGAACGTATATGAATGTTTTTCCTAAATGATCAATCAAATCCATGTTCACCACGGTGCCACGATGCCTGGCTTGAATTTTCCGCGGGTAAGACCGTGAAAGGAATTTCTTGGGGTCCTCCGTCATAGACCCATGCTCAAGGCTAAAAATCTGCCTCAGCGCTTGATACAAAAAGGGAATGGACTGCCCAGAGGAAAAAATCATGGTTGAAGACGCGACATCCTCTGAATGATCTTTAACGTCAAGCATCAATGTGGCGGCGAGACGAGGATTTGAAAAAATACTTTTGATCGATCCGGTTGAAACCAATGGTTTTAGCCGCAGACTGGAGAGAATGGCCGTGACACGCCCATCGCTTTCTGGCCGGAGTGCGAGCACATGCGAGTGTTCAGTGGAGGTCCAGAGCATGTGCATCACTAAACCATCACTCCAGGCGAGCGTATCCTCAGGCACTTGCCTTGAAAAGTTCTGTATGACCTCATCAATCGTCTGCGATAAACTCCAACGTGTCAGAGTGAGCTCATGATCACTGATGTAGAGCTTGTGATGACTCGATAGCGAAAGCGGATTCCCGATCAGGTGCTCTCGATCAATGCGCAGTGCTTCAGCGCCATCTGCAAAGCAATGTCCAAGCAACATCAAGCTATAGAAACAGCGTGCCATGAACATTTTCACGGAGCTCGTCCTTTTTCCGCACTTCTGGGTGACTGCCCTGCCCAACCCGTCAACCAATCCGTGGTGAGAAGCCCGCGCCCCCATGGGGCATCAATCTTTGACAGGGACGGTCTTTGTGGATAAATCACGCTGTGTGTTTTATTCGCGACCTCACTCCAGGCAGACGCTGAACGCGCGATGCGCGTCTGAGTCTCTTGTGACGAAGGACTATCGCCAGCATTGATCTGCAGGTAACTGCTCCGATGTATTGAGGAAAAAGGAAAGAGACGATTTGAAGCCGATCTTTGATAGGGAAGATCACTTTGATGGCTTTGGACCCTGAGCATACGATGCTCCTTTATTTCTAACAGCTGTTCAGAGAGTTCAGCCTTCGATAATTCAGATTGAACATTTTTTTTCATACTTTTTATAAAACTCAGGTAGCTACTTTCCCCAAGCAACGCTAAGGAATGGGCTCGGAGTTGACCGGAATACTGGATGGCAAACATCAATGTCATCAGAACCGAGAGAATGAATAGCGCTTCAAACATGGCTTGTCCGTACTGAAGATTGCGTGGTCGACACATTATGGTGCGGTGAGATTCGGGATCAGTGTGGCTCGCCAATAGGGATCAAAAAGGCTTGGGCGCATCTGCTGTGTACGAGACAAAGAACGCGAGGGGATCTGCGTTGGATTCTGAAAATAAGCTTGTGCTGTCGCGACGGCGCTGAGTACCGTATGCTTATCGAGTCTCTGCGAAACCTTTAACGCGATACGGACTGGATGATCGTCGCGACCCTTTGACAGCGTCGCATAGTGCCCCAAGCCTTTGGAGGCCCACTTGGTTTCCGCACTGCGTGCAAACAGTTGGGTCAGTGATGCACCACGACGTTGCGTTTTAGCCCAGCGCCAAAATACCTGACGCGAGAAGTCTGGCAATTCAATACCCTCCAACTCAAGGCTCTGTTGAGATCCTTGCGTGGATAGCGCGGCCCAACCCATCGGATACTCTCGGTGATAACAGCCTACTATTTTGTTGTAGCGCAAGGCATGAAAGGATAGTGATTCTTTAGAGCGCCACTGCCCATCGCGACCTAATCGCACATGACCTGAGCGTCGTAACTCGTGTCGTTTGAGTGGACAGCGTGGATGAATGATCCATGCATTGCGTTGCGTGTGTTTTCTCTCGGATAAGAAATCGTACTGTTCCACGAGTGTCGATAGAAAATCTCGCCAAATAGGTGTGTTAGCGGAGTGCTGCACGACGAGTCCTGGAGAGTCATCTACAGTCAGAGCAACAGTCAAGCCTAGTTGCTTGAGTGTGTCGCCCCGCAAAGCGCCACCACTCTGTCCGACATTGGCAATCAACACCTGATGAATCGCCTGTTCGCGCTGACGTTCAAAATCTTTGATTTGTAACTGTCTAACCTGAGCAATGACCTGATGCACGTGCCGCTCATGGCGTAAAAATGCATCTCTAAAGGTCTGCATCGAATCAAAGTCAGAGATGCCTCCTTGTAGGGCTGAGGTATATGCCAAGGCGTGCTGTGGACCAAAAAAGGCCCCGATCAAGCTAGGTGGGGGATTTCGGATCCGTG
>JBIKOQ010000244.1:0-3667 GCA_044357955.1 Burkholderiaceae bacterium
CGTACTCGACGACCATCGCGCCACAGCCCGAGGCGTTCATGACAATGGCCTCGATCTTGCCAGACTCAACATAAGGGAGCCACGCATCAATATTTTGACGCATCTGCGCGCGCGCGCGCTCTTGATCATCCAGATGAAAGCTCAGCGCACCGCAACAACCCGCCCCTGCCACGACTTGCGTCCCAATCCCCAGACGATTCAGCACACGAATCGTTGCGGCATCAATCGAGGGCATCATCGTAGGCTGAACACAACCCGATAACAAAAGAACCTGACGAGCAAGCCCGGAAGTCACGGGGCGATCGCCAACCGGCCTAGGCGCAATCACCTTGCGTTGCAATGTTTCTGGTAGCCAATCGCGCAGTGACTGCCCTAGCTTATAAGCCGGTGCAAATAAACGCGACGTCAGCCCTTCACGTAAGAGCGTACGTTGAAGCCGTTGACCTAAAGGTCGCTGCACTTTTTCTTCGACGATCTGACGTCCAATATCAACAAGATGACCGTACTCAACGCCGGAGGGACACGTTGTTTCGCAATTACGACAAGTCAGACAACGATCCAAATGCTGTTGCGTGGCCTGTGTGGGCTCTTTTCCCTCGAGAACCTCTTTAATCAGATAGATGCGCCCCCTCGGGCTGTCCAGCTCATCGCCAAGCACCTGATAGGTTGGACATGTCGCGGTGCAGAAACCACAATGCACACAACGACGCAAAATGTCGTCGGCTTCTTGTCCGAGCTTGGAGTCACGTGCCCACTGCGCCAAATTGGTCTGCATGATTGTCTCGCTATAGACCTGCGATCAAACGACCGGGGTTGAAAACCGCCTTTGGATCAAACTCTTCCTTCAGTCTTCGCACGATGGTGGCGGCACCTTGGCTAAGAGGGTGGAATACACCTTGTGGAGGAAAGGCCTGACCTTGAGCTTGCCTGAAAAGCGTCGCATGCCCACCTGACCGCTCAGCCAAACTGCGTAATGACTGAGGATCGGCATCAGCAGCAATCCAGCGCTGACCTCCGCCCCACTCAATTAATGTTGGTCCCGCATTCAACGCTGGCGTACCAGGCGCGCAAGCGATACGCCACAATACAGACGTGGCAAAAAACGGGAGAGTCTGCTCTCTCAACGCAATCCAATACAGAGTTGCATCATCCGAATCCATGATGTCACCACCAAGCGCTTGCCTTGCAGACAAGAGTGCTGCGGCAGCACCCGCCAAACGGACTCGCAAACGTCCCGATCCACCAATTGACTCCCACGAGGTTGCCGAAATAGGTAAAGGTTTGGCCCGCCAACTCAGACATTGCGCCAAGGCCGTGGACTCATCCATATCCCACTCAAGCGTACAAACCTCGAAAGGTTTAGGCGCCACCTTGATGGAAACCTGCGTCAAGGCACCAAACACTCCCAATGCACCCGTCAGCAAACGTGAGACGTCATACCCCGCCACGTTTTTCATGACCTCGCCACCAAACTTTAAAATGCGCCCTTGTGCATCCAGCAAATGCGCGCCCAACACATAATCCTTGATCGGTCCAGCCGCATATCGCAAGGGTCCGGCAAGGCCTGCGGATACGCAGCCACCGATCGTCGCACCTGCGCCAAAGGCAGGTGGATCAAAAGCTAGCATCTGACCAGACGCATCCAAGGTGTCGACAATCTCGTGCAAAGGGGTGCCAGCCATGGCTGTGATCACCAACTCCGAGGGATGGTAGTTGACGATCCCGCGTGCGCTTCGCATGTCCAAGACCACCGGAATCTCTCCAGCCTGATCGAAGCGGTTACCATAAAAAGATTTAGTGTTACCACCACGAATCTGAATAGGCTTAAAGCTTGCGCGCGCAGACAAGACTTGCTCAATCAACTGTGAAATTTCGTAGCTTGTCATACGTCAAAATCTCGGCAAGTCTGGGAAAGCAATCGCGCCGCCATGCACGTGCATTTTGCCGTACTCAGCACAACGCGCCAAAGTCGGAATCACCTTTTCAGGGTTGAGCAAACAAGCCGGATCAAATGCGCGCTTGACCGCCATGAACATATCAAGCTCATCGCGACTAAACTGCACACACATCTGATTGATCTTTTCCATGCCAACGCCATGCTCACCGGTGATGGTGCCACCGACTTCGACGCAAAGCTCAAGAATCGCGGCACCAAAATCCTCGGCGCGGCGGACTTCGTCTTCGATGTTTGAATTAAACAAAATCAAAGGGTGTAGGTTTCCGTCACCAGCATGAAACACATTGGCGCAACGCAGCCCAAACTGCGTCTCCATGCCTTGAATCGCCTTTAAAACATGGCCCAAGCGACGTCGTGGAATCGTGCCATCCATACAGTAGTAATCAGGAGAAACGCGTCCTGCAGCAGGAAAGGCATTTTTACGTCCTGCCCAAAACCTTAATCTCTCGGCTTCGCTGGTTGAAACCTGAAGCCGGGTGGCCCCGGCCCGCTGAAAGACCTGCTCCATGCGCTGCAACTCTTCGGCGACCTCTTCGACGGTGCCGTCCGACTCACATAACAAAATCGCCTCGGCATCCATGTCGTAACCGGCTTTCACAAAAGGCTCCACCATCTGCGTCGCCTGTTTGTCCATCATCTCAAGTCCAGCGGGAATGATGCCCGCGCCGATAATCTTGCCCACAGCATCACTCGCCTTTTCCACGTCATCAAAACTTGCCATGATGACGCTTGCCAAAGCAGGCTTGGGAGTCAAACGCAAGGTGACCTCGGTCACCACACCCAGCATGCCCTCTGAGCCAACGAAGACGGACAATAAGTCTGGACCGGGACTATCTGGCGCTAGAGAGCCGAGTTCGACAATCTCTCCCTCCATCGTCACCATGCGGACTTTCAGTACATTGTGAATCGTCAAACCATACTTCAGGCAATGAACGCCCCCAGAGTTTTCGGCGACGTTGCCTCCAATCGTGCAAGCGATCTGACTCGAGGGGTCCGGGGCATAATACAAACCATAGGGCGCAGCAGCCTCGGAGACAGCCAAATTACGCACACCTGGCTGAACCACAGCGAGGGCGGCCTCTGCATCGATATGTTTGATCTGATTGAACTTTGCGAGACCCAGCAAAACACCTTGAGCGTGAGGCATCGCACCGCCCGACAGTCCTGTACCAGCGCCGCGCGCAACAACAGGCACATTCAGCCGTTTGCAAACTTTTAATACATTTTGGACTTGTGCCTCGGTCTCGGGCAGGACGACCGCCATCGGGAGAGACCGGTACAAAGACAAACCATCGCACTCATACGGGCGCGTTTCCTCCTCGCGACTCAGCACGCAATGCGGGGGCACCGCAGCACGCAGCGCAAGAACCACCTGTTCTTTAGGTGGCACCATCAAGGGTGACAAGCCAGTATCAATGATCGCATTCATAGGACACAACAATAGCGCCGAAAACAAGTTTGCGCAGGACAGGACTTACCCGATGTTTGCCCTAAATGCGGGGATCAATGACCTTTCCAGGATTGAGGATATTCTTGGGATCAAAGGATTGTTTGAGCGTGCGCATCAAGTCAAGCGCGTCCTCACCATGCTCACGCACCATGAACTGTTTTTTATGTAAACCAATGCCATGTTCACCCGTACAAGTACCATCCGCGTCAATCGCCTGGGTCACCAACTGGTAGTTCAAGCGTTCAGACTCCTGCCACTCG
>JBIKOQ010000245.1:0-3662 GCA_044357955.1 Burkholderiaceae bacterium
AACTATCGTCAACGACGATGACCTCTCCCGTTGCGGAATCGCTCAAGGCATACTTGATCACCGAGGCAATGGCCTTCTCTTCGTTTAACGCAGGAATGATGACCGAAGCCAGTGCATCCTCTGCGGGTAGTGTGAGCGCTGCTTTCTCAGGGGCGGACAAAATGCCCAGCAGTCGGTCTAGTTGTGAACGTTGCCTAAACTGCAGCAAGTAATGATTGAATGAGCGCCACAATCGCGCGAAACGTGTCCCCATGGATGACTCCCACGTGGTTACTATCGGAACTCATTGTAGCGGCATCAGGAAAACGTGCCTTTGCTATGCCTGCAAGTGTCTTTTATTGGGCGTGATATAGGAGCCCAAAATCATGCCGATCAAACTCGCAATCAAACCAAACACTTGTGGAGGTATTGGCTCATCGACGCCTGTGATCTCTAAAATTATCCATGTCGACAGACCAAATAAAATCGCAAACGCCGCACCTAGATTGCTGGCGCGTTTCCAAAAAAGACCTGCAGCCAAGGGCACGAAGGCGCCTGCCAGCGTGATACGGTAAGCATTCTCGACCATCGTATGAATCGTGGCTTCCGTCGCGATCGCATAAAACGTGACCATTGCGCTAAAGACCAACACCGTGAGTCTTGTTGATAAGAGCAACTGACGGTCCGTCATGTGCGGCGCAAAACCTTTCAAAATATTTTCAGTAAAAGTAATGGAGGGTGCGAGCAAGGTTCCAGAGGCTGTACTCATAATCACCGAAATCAATGCACCAAAGAAAATCACCTGCATATAAAACGGCATGTGATTCATAATCAAGGTAGGCAAGATCAATTGCGAATCCGTATCGATTAGCCTAGCCACCATTTGTGGATCGATAATGTTGGCCGTGTAAGCCAGTAACAAGGGTACGGCTGCGAAAAAGAAATACGAGATACCACCCAAGGTGGTAGCCCATACGGCAATCGTTTCGTTACGCGACGAGTTCACGCGCTGAAATACATCTTGCTGAGGAATCGAGCCAAGCCCCATGGTGACCAGTGCGGCCATCCAGCCCAGCATGTCCCAGATCTCAAAGGACGGCAAGAAATTAAACTTACCCTCGGCGGAGGCCTTGGACAATACGTTCGTCAAACCGCCCGCCTGATCGGTCGCGAAGTTCGTCACCAACAACAGACCAACGATGATCACAATCATTTGCACGAAGGTTGTCAGCGCGACTGACCATAGACCTCCGAAAATTGTGTACAACACCACAACCCCCGCGCCGATCAACATACCCTGGGTGACAGAAATGGCATCGACAGACAAGACGTTGAACACCAAGCCTAGTGCTGTGATTTGCGCAGACACCCAACCCAAATAAGACACGACGATACAGATTGACAGTAACAGTTCAGTTTGTCGGTTGTATCGAATTCGAAAGTAATCACCGAGGGTCAGGAGATTCATGCGATAGAGCGGACGGGCAAAGATCAGGCCAAATAAAACCAGACACATCGATGCGCCGAGGGGATCCGAAATCAAGCCTCTAAAGCCTTCTTTCAAAAAAGTCGCCGAGATCCCCAAAACAGTTTCCGCGCCAAACCACGTCGCAAACACCATGGCGAGGACCACCGCCATCGGCAAGTTTCGACCTGCGGTCACGTAATCTCTTGCGTTGTGCACCTTAGACGCTCCATATAGGCCAATGGCGACAGAAAGGGCGAGATAAGCAATGACAAGCCAAAGCAACATATCCAGAGTTCCTATCAGGCACGCGGTCTTGGAGAAAATTATTCGTTCGAATTATAGACAAGCAGTGCATAATTTCATCAATTTCCTGCAAAGCGACGCGTGCCTGTTCACGCACTTGAGAGAACCATGCCACATACCCATCCTTTGACGTTGAGAGTGCTGCACTGGCTCACTGCGCTTTTCCTCATCATCTTGATCGCACTCGGTGTCTGGATGACGGAGCGGGCAGCTGCGAACCTTTGGGACGCGTTGACCAACACACTTTACGGCTGGCACAAACTAATCGGCTTTCTGGTCCTGCTTCTGACGGTGATCAGGATTACGGTCAAGCTACGTTCAAGTCGCCCCGCCTATCCTGCTAGCGTGTCACCCGCCACCGTCAAACTCGCCGCTGCCGGGCATCGTGCCCTTTATTTGCTCTTATTAGTCGTACCACTACTAGGCTGGGCAGGCGTCACCGCTTTTCCTGCCCTCATTACACTGGGCGGGTTTCATCTTCCCGCCATGCCCGGCATCCCCAAGGATCAGGCCTTAGCCAAGCAACTCTTTGAAATTCACGGCAACCTCGCCCTCGTGCTAGCAATCCTCGCACTCGGACATGTGGCGGCTGGACTGCACCATTTATTCGTCAAAAAAGATGGTGTCTTTCAGCGGATATGGTTTAAACCATAAGGGAAAACCCTTGGTGCGCAACACTCTGGGCGCCTCTGAACAGCGCTCTTTGGCAAACTTTGGTACATTGTGCGCTCGATGGGGAGTAGCTCTGGTCCAGCAAAACAGGTGTATTACAGCCTGCTTAAAAGACCTTCGACAAGTCGTCATGCACGAAGCTCAAGCATTTGCTCGGCTTCCGGTTTGTCGGGCAGAGAGACACTGTGTGACTCGCTGAGCAAGACCGTCGCTCCGTTATCACACAAAAGGCCTATAAAAATTATGGAACTCTTCTCCGCTCCCTGGTGGTCCGCTCTTGTGGCCATCATCATTATTGACCTCGTACTCGCTGGCGACAACGCCATCGTGATCGCGCTTGCCGCACGCAAGCTTCCTCCACAACTTCAAAGAAAAGCTATTGTCTGGGGCACCGTCGGTGCGATAGTCGTACGCTCGGCCATGACCCTTGTCGTTGTCTGGCTCCTCAAAATCCCTGGCCTGATGTTGATCGGCGGCTTGGCTCTAGTCTGGATCGCCTATAAGTTGCTCGTCGATACGGGTGGCGAAGACGATCACGACAGCGTTCAGGTCAACGGTTTCTGGGGTGCGATGAAAACCATCATCATCGCTGACGCCGTCATGGGCATCGACAACGTCCTTGGCGTCGCGGGCGCCGCTCAAGGCTCCTTTGACTTGGTCGTCATCGGTTTGCTGATCAGCATCCCAATCGTAGTACTGGGAAGCACAATCATCCTTAAGCTGGTCGAACGTTTCCCGATTATCATCAGCCTGGGTGCAGCCGTCTTGGCCTTTACCGCCGCTAAAATGATCGTCAATGAGAAACTGCTCAGCGACATTTTCAAAGCAGGCACCAACACCTCAGTTATGCTGAGCTGGGGTTTGACCGCTATAGTGATCGCCGGGGTTCTTTACTTTGGTAACCAGAAAGCCAGAAAAGCCAAAGCTGCAGCAGCTAGCGCCAACGCAGCAGATTCATAAACAGTACTCTCAGGCAGGTATTACAACTGCTGCACTTAAAATTGGCCCCTTAAATTCCTTAAGGGGCCAATTTTTTTGCTATACACTCGACTGCAACCTCTCTCCAGGAACCGCACTATGCAGATCAATTTAAAAGGTAAACGAGCCCTCATCGCAGGAGGCAGTCGCGGCATCGGACTTGGCATCGCACAGTGTTTTGCAAATGCCGGTGCAGATGTCTCGATTTGCGCACGTACCCAGAGCTCCCTGGACAAAGCGCAGAAAAATCTCTCCCAGTATG
>JBIKOQ010000246.1:0-3659 GCA_044357955.1 Burkholderiaceae bacterium
AAAGAGCTCGTGGAACTCATCAAGAAAAATCCCGACAAATATGCGATCGGTACTTCAGGTGTGGGCTCGATTAATCACCTCGCCGCCGAATATTTCATCAAAGAATTTGGTCTGAAAATGGTGGTCGCGCATTACAAGGGTGGTATGCCCGCTGCGCAAGACATGATCGGTGGTCAAGTACAGATGATGTTTTCAGCCGCGAGCGAAGCAATGCCCTTTGTCACGAGCGGCAAGACGCGCGGTCTAGCTGTGACCTCGATGCAACGCATCTCGACCTTGCCTGACTTGCCCACGATGAACGAGGCCTTGGGTACCAAGGATTTTGAAGCGACATTCTGGTTGGCCTTGGTCTCTCCGGCCGTGATGGATAAGGCCTTGCAGGCCAAAATCTCAACCGCGATGCAATCCTTGGGCAAGGATGAAGAGTTGCGTAAACGTTTGAGTCAGATGGGTATCGAGCTCGACACGTCGACACCCGAAGTGGTGACCGCCAATCTCAAGCGTGATGAACTCAAATGGACGACGCTGATTAAGGATTTAAATATTAAATAATAGAGTCATTTCTGGATGTTAACTCTGAGCCTTGAATCTTCTGTAAAGACTTGGTGCCACGATGACGACAAGGGCAGCTATCCAGAGACCGATGCTGATCGGGCTTTTAAACAAAATGCCAAGCTCCCCATTGGTGATCGAAAGTGCTCGGCGTAGGTTTTGTTCCATCATTTCACCTAGGACAACTCCTAGCACCAGCGGCGGCATAGGAAGGCCCACTTTACGTAACACGTATCCAATGACGCCGATTGCTACGACGAGTCCAAGATCAAACGTGGCCGAATGCAGTGCAAAGACTCCGACAAAGCTGATGGTGATGATGGCTGGAACTAAGAGCCAAGGTGGCACTTTCAACATCGAGGAAAATACACGTACCATCGGAATGTTCATGAACAACAGCATGAGGTTCGCCACGAACATAGAGGCGATCAAGCCCCAGACGAGTTGAGGCTGTTGCTCGAACAATACAGGTCCGGGAGTGATGTGGTAGAGCGAGAGCGCACCCATCATGACCGCTGTCGTACCTGAGCCTGGTACCCCAAGCGTGAGCATTGGGATGAATGATCCTGTCGCGGCACTGTTGTTTGCAGCCTCTGGAGCGGCGAGACCACGAAGATCGCCACGACCAAATTTCGCATTTGGGTCTCTGTTTTCGTAGTGTTTTTTCTCATAAGCATAAGTCACGGCAGAGGCGACGCTTGCGCCAGCGCCAGGCAGGACGCCAATAAAGAACCCCATGACTGAGGCTCTCATCGTGCTCCACCAAGTGAATTTGAATTCCTTGAAATTAAACATTTTGCGGATGCTGGGTGGCACATTAATGGAAACTCCTGTTAAAGAGTTTTCTAGCATCTGCAGCATTTCCGCGACGGCAAACAGACCAATGACCACCACCACAAATGCAATACCATCAGACAGGTTGGGGTGATCAAAGGTATAGCGATAGACTCCCGAGTTGGCATCGACCCCGACAGTGGAAATTGCCAAGCCGATCATGGCTGCGAGTACACCTTTGACTGGTTGATCACCAAGTAGGCTGGTGAGTGCGCAAAAGGCGAACACCATCAAAACGAAATACTCTGCCGGTCCAAATGCTAATGCCCAAGTGGCTAGCACGGGGGCGAAGAAAACGATTCCAAAGATGCCAACCAGCGATCCAACAAATGAGGACCAGGCCGAAATGGATAATGCAACATTGGCCATCCCTTGGCGTGCGAGAGGGTAGCCATCCAGGGTGGTCATTACGGCAGCCGCTTCGCCGGGTACGTTTAGCAAGATTGAGGTGATGCGCCCGCCGTACTCTGCCCCAGCGTATACCGCAGCGAGCAGAATCAGTGATGTCTCGGGTGGAAGGTTCATCGCGAATGCGATGGGGATGAGCATTGCTACACCATTGATGGGTCCTAAACCGGGTAGAACACCAACAATCGTGCCAAAAAATGAGCCAATTGCAGCGACCAGTAAGTTTAGCGGGGTAAATGCGACTCCAAAGCCAATACCGAGTTGTTCAAAAATACCGCTCATAGGAATGCTCCAAGAATACCAACGGGGAGAACAACATCTAGTAAGCGGTCAAAAAGGACAAAAAACAGGATGCCCATTCCTAGACCGCCGATGACCGCTTTGGTCCAAGTCCCGCCAAAGAGACGCGCGACCAAGATCGTCATGAGTGCGGTTGAAAGGATGAAACCTAAGAGCTGAAAGGTCACTGCATAGCCACTTAGAATCGCAATCATGAGCCAGATACGTGCATTAGCACCGTTGCTATTAGGTTCAACGCGATTGCCACCTTTAATGGTGAGTATGAGTCCACACAAGGCGATAATCGCTGCAATGGCTAATGGAAAGGCGCGGGGGCCAATCGGTTCATAGGAAAAGGCCGCTTCGAGAGTGTGTCCGTGCCACGCTAAAAATGCTGCGAGTACAAGCGCAAATACACCCAATTTCCGATCATCAAGAGCCATTATGAACCTCTTTCTTTCTTGCAATAAAAAAGCGCTAAACAGACTTTACGTCTGCCCAGCGCATTGACATCATTTACTTTTTAATGAGGCCGAAGGTATCTGCGAGCTCTGCGTATTCTTTGACTTGCTGCTTGACGTAACGATCAAGTTCGGCACCTGTCATATCAAAGGGAAACAGACCTTGCTGCTCGCGCAACTTGGCGTATTCGGGCGAGGCCATGGTCTTTTTAAAGGCGCTGACCCACCAGTCGTAGTCTTTATCCGAAACCTTTGGGCCTAGATAGAAGCCACGAATAATAGGCCAGTTGATTTTGTAGCCTTGCTCGGTGGCGGTTGGTACATTCGCCAGTTTTCCGGGTAAACGCTTGTCATGATAAATGGCCAAGACGCGGATAGGTGCGCCACTATCGAGCAAAGTAGCGGCCTCGGCTGCATCGCCCATCATGACTTGTATATGACCACCGCGCAGTGCGGTTGCAGTTTCACCGCCGCCCTCAAAGGCAACGAAACGCATTTTCTTGTAATCAACCCCTGCAGCCTTTGCGGTGAGTGCCGCTTTCATCCAGTCTTGGCTGCCCACAGAACCACCTGCACCGAACACAATCTTTGTTGGGTCTTTTTGCAAAGCGGTCATGACGCTTTTCAAATCTTTGAAGGGGGAGTCATTACGAACGATAATCACGCCAAAGTCGGCACCGATCGCGGATAGCCAGCGAACGTCACTGACACTGTATTTACCAAATTTACCTTGTGCCAAGTTAAGCAAAGAGCCGCCTGAGTAGGCAACGATCGTGCCACCCTCTCCAGGTCTCTGGGTGACGATCGTGTTGTAGGCGACAGCTCCAATGCCTCCGGGCATGTAAGAAATGCGCAGTGGATCTTTGAGGACTCCAGACTCTTTCAAGGCTGATTGAGCAAGTCTGCAGGTGAGGTCAAACCCACCGCCAGGCTTAGCTGGCGCGATACATTCTGTTTTAGCGGGTTGAGCGACCACACTGAAAGCAGTCAGTGATAGTGCAGCGGTCAGGGCGAGAGCGCCCATTGATGCCATTGTTTTCTTAAGCACGAAGGCCTCCTATTTTAAAGTCTGAACGCCTATTATCTCGCAAGTCATGGGCGTTATGTAAACGATTATCTATATAT
>JBIKOQ010000247.1:0-3654 GCA_044357955.1 Burkholderiaceae bacterium
AGGCGTGCTGTGAATACCGGTCATCAATCGCTGAGCCGCTGCATTCGATTGACGAGCGAGTGTTAACCAGAGATCATTTTCCACATAAGCTAAAACTTGAGCTGAGGCAAAGCGCATCTTGGACCAAATCATGCCACCACGGCGAAGATGAAAGCCGATATTCTCTGCGATCTCAGGATTAAAAACGACAATGGCATCGCTCAGTAACCCACCATTTTTAGTCACGCCAAGTGAAAGGATATCCACGCCTGCTTTCCAGGTCATTTCTGCAGGGCTACATCCAAGATATGCAAGGGCATTGGCAAAACGCGCGCCATCCATGTGCACCGTCAGATTTTTGTCGTGGGCGAGGGCACTGATACGGCTGATTTCATCAACGGAATAAACAGCGCCTAGATCTGTGGCCTGAACGAGGTTGACCGCAACGGGTTGACTTTTGTGCGCTTGACCAAAGCCCGCATTGTTTAGATGTGTAGCAAGAGACTCAGGGCAAACCTTGCCGTGAATGCCGCCGATGGGACTCACCTTGAGGCCTCCACCAAAAAACCCTACAGCATTGCACTCAGAGGTATTGATATGCGCTTCAGGGCTGCAGTAAACAGCACCAAACGGTGTTCCTGTCGCTGCCAGGGCAAGTGCATTCGCGCCTGTGCCTGTCGGAATCGGAAAAACGCGAACTGAGGTTTCAAAGATTGTGCTCAGTGTCTCGTTGAGCTTGAGGGTCAGATCGTCTGCGCCGTAGCCGATAGCAGTACCTTGATTTGCACGAACAAGTGCTTCAAGGATTTCGGGAGCAGCGCTGCCACAATTGTCACTTCTAAATTCAAGCGTATGTTGAGTCATTTTTAGGCAGGATTTCAGATCATAGAATGGTTGTCATCACCATTACCTTAACCTAGTTTGGCAGTCTCTTGAAGCCAGAGCGCTTCATTCAGTGCGACCTTTGTGTGAGGCGCCTCAGGATGATGGTGTGCCAAGGCGATGATGTGACCAGAGGGCAAGGTGTACTGCTGAAACTGCCAGTTTTTCGCGAGCGTCTCGTTCGGAGATAAAAACTGGATGACAGGCTGAGGCTGTGCATCTAGATCAAATTCAAAGGTTTGAAGCCCGGAAGTCAATCCCAGACCGGTTGCTTTAACAAAGGCCTCTTTGAGGGTCCAGTATTTGAGTAATCGCGTATGTTGATGTGTATGAGGCTGTTGGTTCAGATTGCGATATTCGTTTGGAGTCAAAATGTCTTGTGCGATTTCTGAGAGATTTTGTGCGTGTGTTGTTGATTCGACGTCGACCCCTAAAGGGCCAATCTGTGTCAAGGCAATGGCTACCATGCCGTCGGTGTGGCTGAGATTGAAATGTAGACCTAGCGCATTTAGAGGATCGGCAATAAATGGCTTATTGAAAGGATTTGTTTGAAATTGCCAATCCGCGGGTTTAACACCCGTATGCTTTGACAGTGCAGCTCTTAATAAGGCATGCGCCACGAGATATGTGAGTCGATGGTGTTCAAAGCGCAGTGCGTTCAGAGAGGCGAGCTCAGAATCAGAGAGCCATGAGCGAAATTTCTGTTGTATGGCTACGTCGTGGAATGCTTGAGGTGTTGCATACCAAACTTGAATTTCGTTCGGGTATAAGAAAAAAGCGGACTGAGGTCCGCTTTTAGGTACTGGCCAGAGTGAAGCACTCTGGCTGTTCGTATTGAATTCAGACAACAGTTTAGGCAGCTACAGCGGCTTCTTTTTCAGCTTCTGCAGCAGCTTTTGCTTCTGCTTTAGCTGCTTTTGCAGCAGCGCGCTTTTCAGCATTGGCGTGGTAAGCACCAGAAGCATGGTCCCACAGATTTTTGTCAGTCACAGACTTGGAAAAAGAGTCAGCACAGACGAGTACGACACCAATCGGACCAAGCGCAATGCGCGCGCCGATGCCAGCGACAGTGTGCAGAGCACCATTTACAAATTTGCCATCTAGCAACAAGCTAGCACCGGGCAAAACTGTTTCGCCAATAATCTTGGCGCCATTGGCCAGGACATTGCCTACGTTACTGGATTGAACATCGCTGCTGAGGGATTGAGCTTGGGTCATGAGTCTTCTTCCTGTGTGGGCGAAAGGGCTACTGGCTTAAAGACCAGTCAACAGAAAACATTATTGCATTGTTTGTTTACGTAGACAATGTGATTACTGTTAATTCCGCACAAAAGGGTGCGTTTGTCGCCAATGGCGCGCGATATCGATACGCCGGCATACCCAGACCCTGTCATGGCGGGCGATATGGTCAAGGAATCTTTGTAGGCCAATCATTCTCCCTGGGCGTCCGAGCAAACGGCAGTGCATCCCGATGGAGAGCATTTTGGGATGCTCTTCGCCTTCGGCGTAAAGCACGTCAAAGCTGTCACGCAAATATTCAAAAAAGTGCTGTCCCGTATTAAAGCCCTGCGGTGTGGCGAAACGCATGTCATTCGAATCAAGCGTGTAGGGCACCACCAAGTGAGGAACTTTAGCCCCATCAGACTTGGTCACTTGTGTCCAAAAAGGCAGATCATCGCCATAATTGTCACTATCGTATTCAAAACCGCCTTGCTCGACGACAAGTTGGCGGGTATTGGGACTGTCACGTCCTGTATACCAGCCCAAGGGCCATTGACCTTTGGTGAGGTCTTTAATGATGGCCGTGGCAGCTTGCATGTGCGCGCGCTCTGTATCGATATCCGTATTTTGATAATGCAGCCAGCGAAGACCATGGCAGGCGATTTCATGGCCTTGCTCGACAAAGGCCGCAGTCAGTTCTGGATGGCGCTTGAGGGCGATCGCAACACCAAAGACCGTCAATGGAAGCTTTCTTTGCTCAAATTCTCTTAGTATTCGCCAAACGCCTGCGCGAGAACCGTATTCGTAGATCGATTCCATGCTCATGTGCCGTGCTGGATAGCTCTCGGCCCCAACAATTTCCGATAAAAAACGCTCCGAGCCTGGATCACCATCTAAAACCGTGTTTTCAGCGCCTTCTTCGTAGTTCAAGACGAATTGAACGGCGATTTTGGCTCGACCGGGCCAGTTGGCTTGGGGCGGGGTGGCGCCGTAGCCAACGAGGTCACGGGGGTAATGGTCGGCATGAAAGGAGGAGGCGTTTTTCATCGATAGGTCTCGAATTCGGGATTTTGAGGTGTCACTCACGTGACGCGATCAAGAGTGAAAAGTTAATATATCTCACTAGAGCATTTATCTCATTTTAATCGTGTTGTCATCAGGTAACATTCCTTATCTTTTTTATAATAAATGCGATCGTCAACGAGGAATCGATTGAATGGCCGGAAGTCTACTCGTCAGTGGTAATCCTCAGCATTACAAGGCAATCGGCGAAGGGGGGCAGCCAATTTATGCGGTTGCCTTTCAACTACGTGAGGCCATTCGCTTAAAAGCGGGTGCAAGTACAGCAAACTGCCTTGCCATCCCTCAATCTAATCAACATGGCAGCATGGTGGACTGGTACGCACCTGTTGAGGGGGATGTTGTGCCCTGGTCCGCCGCATCCAGTCAGGAACGGGAACATGCACTCGCAAGCTTAGATGCCGCACACCGAACACTTGAATCAGCGATTGAAAAAATGCGCCTTGGCGAGTCTAGAGATGGACAAGCTGAGCGTGAAAAAAACACCGTTTT
>JBIKOQ010000248.1:0-3653 GCA_044357955.1 Burkholderiaceae bacterium
AACTTCAATCACTATCTAAAGCATAGAGGCAAGTCGTTATTTGTTTTTGAAAACCATTTCCATTAACGGGACGACTTGTTTTTTTCTGCTCATGACACCAGCTGCCCATCCTGAATGATTGTTTAATTCAATGTTAAATGCTTTCGCAATATCGGGTTGATGTGCACCCGTTAATACGACTTCAGACCCCATGGATTGCACGTCTGTCAGCATGAGTACAATTGTTTTATATCCTTGCTGTTTCAGCAATTGTTGCATCTCTTCGTAAAAATCCTTTTTGCGCTTTTTCAGAAGTTCAAAGTTAAATGCTGATAACTGCGCGATTCCTACCTTGTTGCCACTCATCTCAAAACTCTTAAAGTCTCTTTGCAGCAAACTGTCAATGGATGCAGTTTTTAAATCCACTTCGCCAGCCAAAAACATTTGTTGAGCATACTGTTGGATATCTTCTACGCCTGCAATCGATGCGAGGCTCTTGGCGGCAATCTCATCTGATTCGGTTGAGGTGGGTGACCGAAAAGCCAAAGTATCTGAGAGGATTGCCGTCAACATGATACCGGCAATAGAGGGCGGTATAGGTATCCCTGCTTGTTGGTAAAGTTGCCAGATGATTGTGTTGGTGCAGCCAACGGGCTTGATGAGCACTTCTATGGGCTCATCCGTTGATATGTCACCTAGACTATGGTGATCAACGATCCCTATAAGTTCTGCCTGCTTGATATCATCGGGTGCCTGACTATAGGTGTTGTGGTCAACGAGAATGACTTTTCGATTCGCCACGTTGAGCATGACCTCTGGCGCTTTTAATTTGAAAAAATCCAATCCAAATTGTGTCTCAGGGTTTGGCTTGCCCAATGCAATTGCAATGGCGGGTTGTCCTTGCTGTGATTTCAGATGCGCGAGTGAAATAGCTGAAAATATCGCATCACTATCTGGATTTTTGTGACCAACAACCAGAGTTGGCAATCCGAACGCTGCAGACATGATCGGCAAAATTAAAATCTGACATATCAATGCATTTTTTATAAAGTTTAATATCTTTGTGCATGTCATGGCATCTGTCTCCTAGTGCGGTGGTCTTTTTGATTGTACGCTGTCATATTCTTTATGCGCTTAATTAGGAGCTATCAATGCTTATTCCACGTCAAGCCGTCCCCAGCCTAGAGCTACCTACAATCGATCATGGTCTATTCAGCTTGGCGAAGGATCAGCCCAAGACCTTCACCCTAGTAGTGTTCTTTAGAGGTCTGCATTGTCCATTGTGCGTCACGTACCTAAAAGACCTTGGTGTCTTGTTACTTCAATTGAAAGAGCGCGGTGTGAATGTGATCGCGATCTCGTCAGACGACGAAGGCAGAGCACGCGAGATGGCTAACAGGGTAGGGATACCTGGACTACGGTTTGGGTATGACCTCTCACTGGCGAGTGCGCGGGCTTGGGGTTTGTATCTTTCGACTGGCAGAGGGTTAACCTCGGCGGGTGTTGAAGAACCAGCCATCTTCATCGAGCCAGGATTGTTTTTGATCCGTCCCGATCAGACGCTCTACTACGGTGCCGTGCAAACCATGCCGTTTGCCCGTCCATCTTTTAAAGATCTCATGCTGGCGATCGACTATTCGATTAATAAAGACTATCCCGCTCGCGGAGAGTACACCGGCGCAGTTTAATCTTTGTAGGTGCATGAACCCGCCTCCATATTTATCGGCGTTTGATGAGATATTTCTGTTCACCCTCCATGACTAACTCGTCGCGTTGATTCAAAATGGTGGAGGCGAGGGTGACTACGCCAGTGGTCTTGCCGCAGTCTAGCTTTGATATTTTTAGACTAGGATAGAGAGTGTCGCCAACATAGACGGGTTTGAGAAATTTGCTGGATTGCTCAATGAAGCCTTTCATGGAGTCCTCCACGTAATGGGGAAACCATCCTGCACCCGCAGCGCTTTGGATCAAAATTTGAAAGCCATGCGCGCCTAGGTTTGGCATGCCACGTTTGCGGCAGTATTCAACGTCATAATGACTCGGATGGTTGTCGGCACTTGCTAGCTGGAACGCTGCAAAAAGCGCCTCTGTCATCGTACGAGATGGAATCGGGAATTCTTCTCCGAGCGTGAAGTCGTCAAAGTAATACTGTTTAAAGGTAAACATGAAATTTCTCTATTCTTTAACCGCTAATCTTTGCCTGCTCAACGACGCCTTGTTCAAATAAGGCATCAATGCGCGCATTTGATAGGCCCATTTCTTGCAGCACTTCTTTCGTGTGCTCTCCTAAAAGCGGCGCATGGCGGGAGGCATGTCTCGGTTCATGATTGAATTTGACGGGATAGCCGACATTTTTTGTCGTGCCAAGTACTGGGTGATCAGTTTCGACAATGAGTGCGCGTGCTTCAAGCTGTGGGTGTGCAAGCGCTTGATCCAAGGTATTGATCGGCGAGCAGGGCACGCCAGCGGCTCTGAGTAAGCTTAACCATTCATCGGTCGTGCGCGTGCGCATCACTTCGCCCACCACACGAACGGTTTCATTGAAATTTGAAACCCGATCCGCGTTTGTGGCAAAGCGTGGGTCGTGCATTAAAGTTTCAAACTTTGTCGCGACACAAAAGCGTTTCCATTGGGCATCATTACCCACCCCAAGCATCAAATGGCCATCCGATGTTTCAAAGGCCTGATATGGTGACATGGCGGGATGGGCTGTTCCCATGCGCCGAGGCGGTGAACCTGTTCGCCAATAGTTTTGCGCCATGTATCCCATCTGAGAGATCGAAGTATCGAGCAAAGATACCTCGACATACACGCCTTTGCCGGTTTGTTGCCGTTCTAGTAAGGCTGCGAGTATGCCACTCAGTGCAAAAGAGCCCGTCCCTAGATCGACAGGTGAAAAACTAGCGCGTGAAAAGCTACCTTCAGGATCGCCCATCGAGCTGAGCATGCCGCTAAACGCTTGAAGCATCACGTCGTATCCAGGCTCTTTGCCTAGAGGACCTTCACGTCCGTACCCTGAGATTTCGAGATAAATGATTTTTGGATTGATCTTGCTGATCGTTTCATAATCAACGGCGAGTTTTTTGGCCGTGCCCGAACCAAACCCCTGAAGAATAATATCGGCCCGGGCCACGAGCTCGTGAATAATCTGTTGGCCTTCAGGTGATTTAAGATCGACAGCAATACTGCGTTTGTTGTGGTTCACAGCAAGGAAAATAGCTGATTGATCTTTTTCTTTAGGCAACCATGCGCGGGTGTCATCGCCAGCCCCGATCGGTTCGATCTTGATCACATCGGCGCCCAATTCCCCAAGAAACTGCGCACAAAGCGGTCCTGCAAGAACTTTGCTCAGATCGACGACTTTGATATTTTTTAAGGGTTTCATTTAAGCTTTGCTATCACTTGTTTATTTATATAGAACTATTATGCAGTGCAAAACCCTTAATGTGTCATGCATCGTTACCCAGAACAAGGAAAAACCATGTCATTTTTGAGTTATGAAGTGCGCAATAGTGTTGCTGAAATCATGCTCAACAATCCGCCGGTCAACGCGCTCTCAGAGCAGATGCTCGATGAGTACTTAGCCTATCTGGCGCAAGCGGCTGCGGATGTTGCAGTGCGGGCTGTGATCGTCGGTAGCCACGTTCCTGGAAGGTTTTGTGCGGGTTTAAACC
>JBIKOQ010000249.1:0-3649 GCA_044357955.1 Burkholderiaceae bacterium
AAGTGTTTTTTATTGATTTGAATGCAGTCTCTACATGAGCGAAAATAGCGTGTTTTTTCTTATCCAACTGTTCTACGTTCGAGGTCGTTATGTCTGACACAGCTAACAAGCCGCGTCCTCAGTTTCGTAACATCAATGTTACGGATTTGATGGCGTATCGCTTGCCAATGGCCGGAAAAGTTTCCATTCTCCATCGTGTGAGTGGTGCTTTGCTCTTTTTGTGCTTGCCTTTTCTGATTGCGCTTTTTGCAATGAGCTTTGTCAGCCAGGCCGGTTTTAACGCATTGGCAATGGTGATCGGACATCCGATTGTCAAAGTGATTCTTTTGGTCTTGATCTGGGGCTATCTTCACCATTTCTGTGCGGGCATTCGTTACCTGGTGCTCGACTTGCACATTGGTGTTGACAAAGAGTCCGCGGCTAAAAGCGCGAGCCTTGTCATGGGTGTGAGCTTGGCGCTGACCTTGGTGTTCGGTCTCAAACTATTCGGAGTGTGGTGATGGTTCCCGTCGAAAAAATTGGTCCTAAGCGCCTTGTCGTTGGCGCCCATTACGGCACAGGCGAGTTCATTGTGCAACGCGTCACCGCCATTATCCTCGCGGTTTATACCTTGGTTTTGCTGATTGGCATCCTGACGATGTCAGGCTTTACCTATGACGGTTGGAAAAATCTGTTCACGTTTACTGTGCTGTTCATGCCTTTGGGGCAGGTTCTCGCCACGCTCGCGATGTTTTCGCTTGCCTGGCACGCCTGGATTGGCGTGCGCGACATCTGGATGGACTACATCAAGCCCGTAGGCCTTCGCATCTTTTTACTGGTCCTGACCCTCCTGTGGTTGGTCGGTTCGGTCGTGTACTTCGTACACATCCTCTGGAGAAATTAAGCCGTGGCAGCTGTCAAAACTTCTTTACCGCGCCGTCAATTTGATGTGGTGGTCGTGGGTGCCGGCGGAGCCGGTATGCGTTGCTCGCTTCAACTCGCGAATGCGGGCTTGTCCGTAGCAGTGCTTTCAAAAGTCTTTCCTACACGTTCGCACACTGTCGCTGCGCAGGGTGGCATTGGCGCCTCACTAGGCAACATGAGCGAAGACAATTGGTACTGGCATATGTATGACACCGTCAAGGGGTCGGATTGGTTAGGCGATCAGGACGCCATCGAATTCATGTGTCGTGAAGCGCCCAATGCGGTCTATGAACTCGAGCACATGGGGATGCCTTTTGACCGTAATCCTGACGGCACCATTTATCAGCGCCCGTTCGGTGGTCATACCGCTAACTTTGGTGAAAAGCCTGTGCAGCGTGCCTGCGCTGCCGCTGACCGTACGGGTCACGCTTTGCTGCATACCCTTTATCAACGCAACGTGGCTTCTCGCACGCAATTTTTCGTTGAGTGGATGGCGCTTGATCTGATCCGTAACGACGCCGGTGATGTCTTGGGTGTGACTGCGCTCGAGATGGAAACAGGCGAGATCTACATTTTCGAAGCCAAAACAACGGTGATCGCCACAGGTGGTGCCGGACGTATCTGGGCCGCATCGACCAATGCCTTTATTAATACCGGCGACGGAATGGGCATGGCCGCTCGTGCTGGCATCCCGATGATGGACATGGAATTCTGGCAGTTCCATCCCACAGGCGTTGCGGGTGCGGGCGTGCTGATTACCGAAGGCGTGCGCGGCGAGGGCGGTATCTTGCTCAACAAAGATGGCGAGCGTTTCATGGAACGTTATGCGCCGACCTTGAAGGATTTGGCACCACGCGACTTTATTTCGCGATGCATGGATCAGGAAATCAAGGAAGGCCGTGGTTGCGGACCGGACGGAGCCTACGTTCACCTCAAGCTCGACCATCTGGGTGCGGATGTCATCAACAAGCGCTTGCCGTCGATTCTCGAAATCGGCCACAAGTTCGCCAACGTTGACGCCACCAAAGAGCCTATTCCTGTCGTACCAACTATTCACTATCAGATGGGTGGTATTCCTTGTAATTACAACGGCCAAGTCACCACTTGGGATGGTAGAGAGACCAAGATCGTCAATGGTCTCTATGCAATCGGTGAATGTTCGGCAACATCCGTTCACGGTGCGAATCGTCTGGGCACCAACTCTTTGTTGGATCTGATTGTGTTTGGTCGTGCAGCAGGTAACCATATCGTTGCGGCGCATCCTGAGCGCCAGCATGCGCATCAGCCTTTACCCCAAGAATCAGTCGACTTTTCTCTGGACCGCGTCAATAAGCTCGAACAGCGTAAAACAGGCGAAAAGACACAGGTTGTGGGTAACGAGATTCGTAACGCGATGCAACAGCATTGTGGCGTGTTCCGGACCATGGCTTCCCTCAAAGAAGGCGTGGCAAAGATCGATGCGTTGGCCGAAAAAGTCGACAACATCGCTTACCAGGACAAGTCCAAGGTCTTTAACACGGCCCGTATCGAAGCCCTCGAACTGAGCAACATGATCGAAGTCGCGCTTTCGACGATTCATTCTGCTGCCGCACGCACGGAAAGCCGTGGCGCTCACGCGCTAGACGATTTCCCGACGCGTGACGATGACAACTGGATCAAGCACACACTCTGGTATTCCGAAGGCAACCGCCTGGATTACAAGCCTGTGCAGATGCAGCCACTCACCGTCGAAAGCTTCCCGCCCAAGACCCGTACATTCTAAGTCAGGATATCTGGAACAAATCATGAGCAAAAAACGCATCGTGAAGTTTGAAATCTATCGCTACGATCCTGACAAGGACGAGCGTCCCTATATGCAGAAACTCGAGGTTGAGTTGCAACCGACTGACAAGATGCTGCTTGATGCACTCATGCGCATCAAAATGGACGTCGATGACAGTTTGGCATTGCGTCGCTCCTGCCGCGAGGGTGTTTGTGGCTCGGATGCAATGAATATCAATGGTAAAAATGGCTTGGCTTGTACGACCAACATGCTCGAGCTCAAAGAGCCCGTTGTGTTGCGTCCGCTGCCTGGTTTACCAGTGATTCGCGATCTGATCGTCGATATGACGCACTTCTTCAATCAGTATCACTCTATTCGTCCTTACCTTATCAACGATACGCCTCCCCCAGAGAAAGAGCGTCTGCAGACACCTGAGGCACGTGAAGAGCTTGACGGTCTGTATGAATGCATTCTGTGTGCGTGCTGTTCGACCTCTTGCCCATCCTTTTGGTGGAATCCTGACAAGTTCGTCGGCCCAGCTGGTTTGTTGCAAGCGTATCGTTTCATCGCGGATACCCGTGATCACGCAACGGCTGAGCGTCTCGACAATCTCGAGGATCCCTATCGTTTGTTCCGCTGCCATACTATTATGAATTGTGTGGACGTGTGTCCAAAAGGTCTCAATCCAACGCGTGCGATTGGAAAGATCAAAGAAATGCTTGTCCGTCGTACGGTCTAGCACTGAGATCACATGGGAACACTATCAGATCAGGATCGGGTGAGATTACGTTGGCGTGCCAGACGTGGCTTGCTCGAGAATGATCTGATTCTCACTCAGTATCTCGATAATTTCGAGAAAGAGTTGACGGATGTCGAGGTCGGTGCCCTGACCCAACTTTTTGAACTCGGTGATAATGAGCTGTTAGACTTACTATTAGGTCGCATCGAGCCCGAGGGGGCGCTTGACCGGCCCGCAGTCAAGAT
>JBIKOQ010000250.1:0-3648 GCA_044357955.1 Burkholderiaceae bacterium
TCACTGTAATGGCTGCCTTGCATTGAGTCAAACTATGCGCTTTGCAGCACCCGCGCTAAGCCATCAAGTACGGGGTGTGCAATGAACTTGATGTCGAGTGAGGCGAGCATGCGACGGACCTCGGGCTCGACTTCAGGCCAGCCACCCCCACTCACGCATAGAATCGGCGCCACACCAAAGCGTTGACGGGTGATTTCGCATTGTCGCCAGACTGCACCGGTTTGTGCAGCGACGACACCTGTGGAGATGGCTTGAAGAGTGTGGGTCGGATAGTCCGAGCCCGCCCCGCTTGCGAGCGGTAGGTTTGCTGTGCCTTGAGCCAGAGATTGGCGCATCAGCGCTGGGCCGGGCAGGATAAGTCCGCCTTCGAAGCGCTTGTCTGGGCCGAGGGTGTCGATAGTGGTTGCCGTACCGAAGGTGGCGAGCACCAGTGGGGGGTGCGCTTTAGGAAAATGTCCGGCGAGCCCAAGGAGCGCAGCCCAACGATCAGCACCCAGTTGTTCGGGTTTGTCGTAGCCATTGTGCACGTCGAGTTGACGCGTTGCGGGCGCATTCCAGTTTAGTGGGCAGCTGGCCTTTTGAAAAACGTCCGTCAGCATTTCTGCCACAACGCTACCGGCAACATTGACGCCCATGGCCGCACGAGGCTGCACAGGAAGCGTGGTCAGCCATTTGCGCAGACGCTCGGGGAGTTGCGCGAGCGGGTTGAGTGCGATTGCATGGACGGCACTCTCACGTCCTAGGCTTGTGTGAAACCAGCCTAGTTTGAGGCGACTATTACCAACGTCGAGCAAGACGATCATGATGTCCCCTCTACTTTTAAAGCCTTCGTGGGTCGAATCGAAACATCGCCGACCACGACGGGTGTCTCGCCAGTTTCCGTCAATACGCGCAAGCGTCCAAGGAGGTCCGTGCCTTGTGCCAGGCCTTGATAGAGGATGTTGCCTTGATCCATGACGTGTACGGTTTGCCCAGCGAGTGCATCGACTATATCAAACGAAGGTTTAAAAGCCGAGTAACCGTGATCCGCATAGTCTTTGAGAGCGTGTTGCCAAGCTTGGGCGAGATGCGCCACGAGAGCGGCGGGAGAAAAGAACACAGGAGAAAAAAGCGCTTGATCAGCAAACGCTTGAATCTGAGTCAGGTCAGCGATCTCGCGGTCAAGTTGGGCGCTCAGGTGGTCGGCACCTTTGAGATTAAGCCCCATGCCAACCACCACCGTGGACGAGGGTGCCGTTTCAATTAATAAGCCTGCAAGCTTGGCGCCGTGCCACTGCAGGTCATTGGGCCATTTGAGCTTGAGGTGCTGCGTGAGGTGTTGGGGCTCTGCGCCTGAGCTCTGTGCATCGATCAAGGACCTCAGTGCCAGACAAGTCGTCACCCCCAAGGCGGGAGCGATGCCAGGCAGCTGCGCCAGTGGAATTTGGGTTTCAAAAGCGCAGGAAAACATCAACGTCGAGCCAGTCTCATTAGCCCAAGGGCGACCAGCACGGCCTTTACCTGCGGTCTGCAAATGAGCACCCAAGAGCCATGGACGTGGAGGGTGTGGTGTGGCGGTCGCGTGAATATCTTGTGTGCCTCGCAGCTGTTGTCTCGCACGCTGAGTCAAGTCTGCATTGGTAGAGCCGGTGCTGCTGACCCATTGAACGGAGCCAAAGTTGGGTAAGGCCTCGCTAAGCGCTGCGCTCAGATCTTCGGGGCTTGGAAAGGGATGGTTGTGGTCGGGGCGGAAGGAATTGCGCATCCCTTGATTTTACGGGGTGAATTATGATGGAGGGAATCAGTCTGAATGAAAGTCGCATTTTTTGACGGATTCCAGTCCTTTATGGCGTTACCTTCTCCACCTGCAGCACCCGTCACCCCCGATGCCCCTCATGCATCCAGGCTCACAAGCACGGCCGTAAATGCCTCACCCGTGTCTGTGGAGGGTGGGTGTTGTGTGCTGTCAGGTAACTGGAATGTCCAGGCTTTGGCGACCAAGGGCGAGGTACGTCGGCGCCGTGAGGCTTTATCCAAGGCCAAGGGCGCGGACGCTTGGGATCTTTCCAACATAGGTTTACTTGATGCCGTCGGCGCGCAGCTGCTTTGGCAATATTGGGAGCAAAAGATCCCACAGGGGACAGAACTCACACCTGGCCAGCAGGCGCTGTTTGAGATTTTGGCGGATCACCCGATCGAACCCTCGCCAGATCAACCACCGACAGACCGCTTAGCTTGGGTTGTCGCGATCGGTGCAGGGCTGTTTGTATTGGCTGAGCATGGTCGAAAGCTTTTGCTCCTGCTCGGCGGGTTTGTACTGGACTTTGCAAAGCTTGTGCGACACCCCTTGCGCGGTCCGTGGCGTGAAATTTCCGCTCAGGTGTATCGCGTGGGCACACAAGCCTTGGGGATCACGGCGTTAGTGGGGTTTTTAATTGGCGTTGTGCTGTCTTATCTGTCCGCGCAACAGCTTGCATTGTTTGGCGCGGGTCAGTTCATCGTCAAGTTGCTCGGCATTGCGACGGTGCGAGAGTTGGGCCCAGTGCTGGCTGCGATTTTGGTGGCGGGACGCTCGGGCTCTTCGATCACGGCACAAATCGGTGTGATGCGTGTCACCCAAGAGCTCGACGCGATGCAGGTGATGGGAATTTCTCATGGACAAAGGCTAATTTTGCCGCGTGTCATTGCGCTGGCGATTGCGATGCCTTTGCTGGTGTTGTGGACCGATGCGCTTGCCTTGTTGGGCGGGATGATTGCTGCCAAATTTGAGCTCGGACTGTCGATGCAGTGGTTTTTTAGTCAGCTGCCTGATGCGGTGGGAATCACCAACTACAAGATCAGCTTGATCAAGGGTGTGACCTTTGGTGTCTGGATCGCCTTGATCGCTTGTCATTTTGGCTTGCGCATTGAGCCCAACACAGAGAGTCTCGGTCGCGGCACGACGGCTTCGGTGGTGACCGCGATTACGGGTGTGATTTTGATCGATGCTTTGTATGCGATCTTGTTTAACGAGATGGGGATCTGATGGAGAACCCTATCATCGAGGTGGACAATCTCACCACAGCGTTTGGGACGCACGTGGTGCACCAGGATTTGAATTTAAATATTTATCCCAAGGAGATTCTCGCCTTAGTGGGTGGCTCGGGCTCCGGTAAAACAACGTTATTACGACAGATTTTGGGTTTGGATCGTCCACGTGCAGGTGTCGTACGCGTGTTTGGCCGGCCGGTGCATGATTATGTGGGCGCTGAGCGTGTCGCGTTGACCCACCGTTGGGGGATGTTGTTTCAAGCGGGGGCGTTGTTTTCCGCCTTGCCGGTGTTTGACAATATCGCACTTCCTTTACGCGAGGTACACAATCTACCGGAGGATTTGATTCGCGAGGTGGTGTTGATGCGCCTGAGCTGGATGGGAATGTCTGAGCGGGATGCGGCCTTGATGCCCTCCGACCTCTCGGGCGGCATGATCAAGCGTGTGGCCTTGGCACGAGCGCTGGCGCTAGATCCCGAACTGTTGTTTTTGGACGAGCCCACCGCCGGCCTGGATCCGCAACGCTCGGATGAGTTTGTGGAGTTGATCCACGTGCTGCATCGTGAGCTCGGATTTACGGTCGTGATGGTGACGCATGATCTCGATACGATCGCGGCCTTGTCTACGCGCGTGGCTGTG
>JBIKOQ010000251.1:0-3646 GCA_044357955.1 Burkholderiaceae bacterium
GCGAGGTCGATAAAAAATGGCTGGCCACACATCCGCTCACCGATTTTTCACTGCACGGTGAGGAGTCCGAATGGAGCAAGGTCGGCTTTGATTTTGAGCTGATTCTCGTCTGAAAAATCAGGTCAGCGTCATCGGATTCGCTTAGCTCAGATCGACGCCCGTGAGTATTGCGATGCCCTGCCCGACTAAGTGCTCGTCCTCGGCCTCGACCATCAGGCGCAACTTAGGTTCGGTACCCGAGGCACGAATCAGTACGCGCCCCCGCTCTCCAAGCATGGCCTCGACCTGCGTCTTAGCTGCGACAAGCCCGGCGTGCTCAGTCCAGGACTTGCCTGGGGTCCAAGGCACATTGACCATCGTCTGAGGATACATTTTGAGCGCGGCCAACCACTGCGGCAAGGTCTCCCCACTGCGCTGGAGCGCCGCCAGCACTTGCAAAGCAGCCACAATGCCATCGCCCGTCGTGTGCGAATCCAAACACAAGAGATGCCCCGAGCTTTCACCCCCGTAGAGCCAACCACGATTCAGTAATTGTTCCAAGACGTAGCGATCGCCCACTTGGGCGCGCTCAAAAGGAATGCCGAGGGACTTGAGCTGTTTCTCAAGGCCGAAGTTGGTCATCAGTGTTCCGACCACACCGGCGACAGGCCCGCGCGCAAATCGCTCTCGCACCACCGCGTATAAGAGCTCATCACCGTTGTAGATGCGACCGCTCGCGTCCACCATTTGTAATCGATCTGCATCACCATCGAGCGCAATCCCTAAATCTGCGCCCCTGGCACGCACTTCTGCCGCCAAGCCTTCTGGGTGTAAGGCCCCGACGTCCTTGTTGATGTTGAAGCCATCGGGCGAAATACCAATGGCATGCACCTCAGCGCCTAGTTCACGAAAAACGTGAGGGGCGATGTGATAAGCCGCACCGTTTGCCGCATCAATGACGAGCTTGATGCCCTTTAAATCCAAATCCGAAGGAAAGGTACTTTTACAAAACTCGATATATCGTCCTGGCGCGTCGTCAATCCTGCGCGCACGGCCAAGTTTTTCAGAAGGTACACAGACCATGGGCTCATCAATCGCCGCTTCGATTGCAGCCTCGGTCTCATCGGGTAGTTTCATCCCCTTAGAGGAAAAAAACTTGATGCCGTTATCGTAGTAAGCGTTGTGCGAGGCGCTGATGACGATGCCCGCGACCAAGCGCCACGTGCGCGTGAGATAAGCAACCGCTGGCGTGGGTAGAGGTCCGGCCAACAACACCTCGACGCCGGCCGAAGCAAAACCCGCCTCGAGGGCGGACTCCAACATATAGCCGCTGATACGTGTGTCTTTGCCGATCAGCACGGTCGGACGACCACTGCGACCACTCGCGCTCGAACGGTCTTGTGCTTGAGTCAGCACCTTGCCTGCGGCATAGCCCAGACGCAAGGCAAACTCAGCATTGATCACCGGTCCGCCTGCAAGTCCGCGAACACCATCCGTTCCGAAATATTTTCTTTTAGCCATTTTTAGTTTCTGCATCCTGTACTGCGTGCCAAACAGCCAAAGCATCCCGCGTTTCACGGACATCGTGCACCCGCAGAATACGGGCACCACGAAGGACGCCAGCCAACGCGGCAGTGATGCTACCCGTCAAGCGCTGATCCACGGACTGTCCTGTTACAGCACCAATCATGGATTTGCGCGACACGCCTAAGACGAGAGGATAGCCTGTTTCGGCGATAATTTTTAAATTGGCGAGTAATTGATAGTTTTGCTCGACGGTTTTACCAAAGCCAAAGCCAGGATCAAGACTGAGTCGCTCTGCTTGCACCCCAAGCGCCTCCAGCGCGTGGGCCTGTTCAAGCAATACCGTCTTGATATCGTTGACGACATCGCTGTAATGGGGTGCTACCTGCATTGTGCGAGGCTCGCCTTGCATGTGCATGATACAGACACCGCAATGACCGTGACGGGCCACAAGACGCTGTGCCGCTGGATCTCGCATCCCTGTGACGTCATTGATCATATCTGCACCGAGATCGAGGGCTGCTTGCATCACCTCGGGTTTGCACGTATCGACCGAAATCGCAGCACCGCTGTGCAGCAGCGACTTGATCACAGGAATGACCCGTGCGAGCTCATCTTGCACAGAAACGGGTAAAGCCCCTGGGCGCGTGGACTCACCGCCAACATCGACGATCTCAGCGCCCTCATGAATCAGGTTGTGCGCGTGACGGATCGCTGCCTCTGTCCGGGCGTGTTGCCCACCATCCGAAAAAGAATCGGGGGTGACATTGACGATACCCATAAGAATCGGGCGCTTGAGTTGAAACTCAAAGCGCCCGCATATCCATCTTTCTGCGATCTTGCCGAGCACGAGCGACTTAAACCACAGCAGCAGGATCTGTCGTCGTGCCGGGCGCCGTGCCACTTGGTGGCGTACCGGTCGAGTCCATCGGTGCCTCGGGCACTTTGGGAGGACGCGGTGGGCGACCCTCGACGATATCGTTGATCTGATCCGCATCGATGGTTTCCCACTCGAGCAACGCCTTAGTCATGATTTCGACTTTGTCGCGGTTGTTCTCAAGAATCGAGCGAGCGACAGCATATTGCTCATCGATGATCTTGCGAATCTGATGATCGACCTTTTGCATCGTGTCTTCGGACATGTGCGTCGTCTTGGTCACACTGCGACCAAGAAACACCTCGCCTTCGTTTTCCGCATAAACCATGGGACCCAACTCGGTCGACATGCCATAACGCGTCACCATGTCTCGGGCAATCGCTGTCGCGCGCTCAAAGTCGTTGGACGCTCCCGTCGTCATTTGATTCATGAAGAGTTCTTCGGCAATACGACCACCAAATAACACCGCAATCGTGCAGAGCAAACGCTCTTTGTCCATACTGTAGCGATCGCCTTCGGGCAACTGCATGGTCACACCCAACGCGCGACCGCGAGGAATAATCGTGACCTTGTGCACAGGATCGGTCTTGGGCAGCATGCGTGCGACAATCGCGTGACCGGACTCGTGATAAGCGGTGTTGCGACGCTCTTCTTCGGGCATCACGAGCGAACGACGCTCAGCACCCATGATGATTTTGTCCTTGGCTTTTTCAAAGTCGGACATGTCCACTGTACGACCATTACGGCGCGCAGCAAACAAAGCAGCTTCGTTGACCAAGTTGGCCAAATCAGCGCCAGAAAAACCAGGGCAGCCACGGGCCAAGACGTGCGCATTGACGTTTTGCGCCAAAGGTACCTTGCGCATATGAACATGCAAGATTTGCTCGCGACCACGAATGTCTGGCAGAGGCACGACCACCTGACGGTCAAAACGGCCAGGACGCAATAAGGCGGGATCCAACACATCAGGACGGTTGGTCGCGGCAATCACGATCACGCCTACGCCTGTCTCGAAACCATCCATCTCCACCAGTAACTGGTTCAGTGTCTGTTCGCGCTCGTCGTTACCGCCACCGAGACCTGCGCCACGCTGACGACCCACTGCATCAATCTCATCAATAAAGATGATGCAGGGTGAATGCTTTTTAGCATTTTCGAACATATCACGCACGCGAGAGGCGCCGACACCGACGAACATCTCAACGAAGTCCGAGCCTGAAATGCTGAAAAATGGAACTTTGGCTTCGCCGGCAATGGCTTTGGCCA
>JBIKOQ010000253.1:0-3640 GCA_044357955.1 Burkholderiaceae bacterium
CCCAATAATGGCGTCAGAAAGGTAAAGATTGACACGCGTGACGCAAGATAATGTTTTAAAAGCCAGAACCATACAAGTAAACTCAAAAAAGCAATAAAAATACCCTGTCCCACGATATTTACCGCTAAAAAAGTACTCCAGCGAACGCCCCACTGATCTGAGAGTAAACATCCGAGTAGCAAGGCGAGGGCGGCGAAAAACAGTTGATAGAATGTGGTTTGCGTCGCGGGCAGTTTGGCCAAACCTGTGGTGCGAATTAAGATGGTGGTGGTCGCCCACCCAAGACCCGCGCCAACTGCGAATAAATCACCCAACAGCATGTTGATATCAAAATGGGGCTGATTGGCCCCTCCGATAAAGCTGATTCCGATTCCGAGAAAACTGACAAAGACGCCTACCCATTGCCGAAGACTCATGCGTTCCTCTGGCACCCAATAATGAAGACCTAGTGCGGTAAAGATGGGTGCGGTATAAAGGAAAACAACCGTATGAGAAGCCGTCGTTAAACGCAGACTTTCACCGATCATCCACCACTCGAGTCCAAATATCAAGCCAACGGACATCCCCGCACGCCACGGTCCCCGCCAAAGTGCGAGCGATGTGCCTTGGTGCCACATAAAAATGGCTAAAAGAACGCAACCCAAGCTCGAGCGCAAAGCGATCAGCATCGATGGGCTGATGTCATTGATGCTGAGCTTGAAGAGAATCTGTTGACCACCCCAAAGCGTACAAAGCATGACAATGCACAGATAGGCAGTAGCGTCTAACGGTTTACGCGAAGGGGTCATGCATTTCCTTTATGACCATTGATTTTACACATAGCTGGCAGAGGGCGAATACTATTCGCCGCACTGTTAAAATCAAACTTTTGTAGCTCTTGATTGATGCATATTCCTATGGCGATTGCGCACCCCCCTGTTGGCTCGACGCTTGACACTTGGCTACAGTACCTCGAAACCCTTCATCCCAACGCAATCGATATGGGGCTTGACAGGATACGCGAGGTGGCGGGGCGTCTATCCATCCAGTCCAAAGCCGTCAAAATTGTCGTAGGAGGCACCAATGGAAAAGGCTCGACTTGCGCAATGCTCGAGTCGATTTTACTGGCGGCAGGCTACCGAGTCGGGCTCTACACTTCACCGCATCTGATTACCTTTAATGAGAGAGCGCGTGTCAATGGTGATATTGTGAGTGACGCCACTCTAATTCATCATTTTGAACAAGTCGAGGCTGCTAGAAACGGTATTTCATTGACCTACTTTGAATTCACCACTTTAGCTGTACTGCAACTTTTTGCCGAGTCCAACTTGGATGCAATGGTCCTTGAAGTGGGGCTTGGTGGACGACTTGATGCGGTCAATATTGTCGATGCCGACTGCTCGATCATTACGAGTGTTGATATCGATCACGTCGACTGGTTAGGGGATACGCGTGAAAAAATCGGCTTTGAAAAGGCCCACATCTTTCGAACGGGTCGACCAGCCATCGTCAGTGACCCTGCGCCGCCCCAGTCTTTGCTGGATTATGCAGAAAAAATAGGCGCAGATTTATGGTTGTTTGGTCGTGACTTCAATTATTCGGGTGATCGGCAGCAATGGGCTTTCGGTGGACGCGAACAGCGACGCAATGCGCTCGCGTATCCTGCCTTGCGAGGCGCCAATCAGCTTCTCAATGCATCCGCAGCGTTAGCCGCACTTGAGGCGCTTCGCGACCGATTGGCTGTGCCGCAGCAGGCGGTCCGTCAAGGCTTGCTCCAGGCCTCTTTGCCTGGCAGATTTCAAATATTGCCTGGGCAGCCAACCATTATCATGGATGTCGCGCACAACCCTCATGCTGCTGCTGTATTGGAAAAAAACCTCGGCAATATGGGCTTTCACCCTTATACCTATGCCGTTTTTAGCATGCTCTCTGACAAAGACATCGAGTCGGTCGTACGCCACATGGCGAGCCGTATTGACCATTGGTACTGTGCGGCTCTTCCTGGACCCCGCGGTCTATCAAGCGATACCATCCAGAGCAAGGTTAAAAGCATTTTGACTGATCCGGCGGCTAAAGCCCCCAAAGATGTTGACGTTTCAGCGTTCGAAACCGTGAAAGATGCTTTCGAGGCAGCGCGCAACAAATGCAACCCGGATGATAGAATCGTAGTGTTTGGATCGTTTCTAACGGTCGCCGAGGCGCTTAACTCGAAAGTCAGGATGTTTTAAATGGGACTGTTTTCCAGAAAAGATAGTGCCCCCACGCGCAAGCCGATTGGCAAGCCGCGCCCCTCTGTTACCAGTGAGGCCCAAGCGGCCGATTTGCGCATCAAAGCCAGACGTCGCTTAGCGGGTGCTGTGGCTCTCATTCTCGCTGCAGTCGTCGTTTTGCCTATGCTGCTGGACTCCGAACCAGCGCCCGTTGCAAGCAACATTCCAATCCGTATTCCTGATCGCCAAACGCCATTCCAACCGAATCTGACCGAACCCAATGCCTCTGCGGCCTCAGCATCGGGCAAGGGAGCCGCTTCCACAGAGGCCAACCTAAAACCAAATGCAAATGTTACCGAGGCCACCCCAGTTGCTTCAGCGCCGCAAACCAAACCTGAGGCTGCTGCCAAACCAGCTTTAACACCCAGTCAAGATTCAAGTCGCACAGCCACAACTTCGCCGCCTGCCGCACCTACCGCCCAACAACGGCGTGACGATGCAGCGCGTGCTCTTGCCCTCCTCGAAGGTCGATCGCCCGTCGCAAGTGCTCCTAACCCGAACCCTCCTGTTCGAGGCAACTTTGTCGTTCAAGCCATGTCCCTCGACTCTGCGGCTGATGCTCAAAAACAACGTAACGTTCTTATTTCTGCAGGTCTCAATAACGCCTTTGTTGATGGTCCGGTAGACGTCAATGGTCGACCTAAATACCGCGTGAGAGTCGGTCCTTTTCAGTCACGTGAAGCCGCCCAAGCCGCGCAGACGCGTCTGCGCACACAAGGTTATGGTGGCGCTTTCATCACCACCCAGTGACTGGCTTCGACTTTGTCCTGTTAGCGATTCTTGCGATTTCGATCGTCTTAGGATTGCTTCGCGGCCTCCTCAAAGAAGTCTTATCTTTAGTCGCTTATGCATCAGCTTTTCTTGCAGCAATTTGGTGGGGACCCACCGCTTCTGAATGGTTAGCACAGTGGATTTCCCAGCCTTTTGTCAACATGGCGCTTGCGTATCTTGGTATTTTTATCGCCGTACTGCTTTCTATTGGCGTTATTAACATGACGCTCGCGGCCCTTTTAAACAAAACAGGGCTGACGCCAGCGGATCACGGCTTAGGGGCAATGTTTGGCTTGCTCAGAGGGGTCTTATTTGTTTTGGTACTTGTCATTTTGGCAGGCTATACACCCTTACCAGAGGAGCCATGGTGGAAAAATGCCATGTTCTCAAAACAGGTCGTAGGTGTTGTGCAGCAAATAAAGCTCAGGCTGCCACCCCCTACGAATGAATGGCTACCGTATTAATGCTTTACATTCTTTTTTTGGTTTAACTGTTTTCAGGAAATTTCATGTGCGGAATTGTTGGTGTCGTTGGGCGTGGACCTGTTAATCAGCTGATTTATGACGCGCTGTTATTGCTTCAGCACCGTGGCCAAGACGCCGCAGGCATTGCGACCTCGA
>JBIKOQ010000254.1:0-3633 GCA_044357955.1 Burkholderiaceae bacterium
GATTCCTGCAAGCGGTGCTGTCATATCTGTGTCTCATCCATTGGATAACAATCATTTTTATAATTCATTTCGATAGCGCCGCATGATTTCTTCGTGCGTCTCAAACACACCCTCAATCGCGGCCTGTTCGTTGATCATGTCAACCATTGTCGGTAATTGACTGCGCTCAATCCGGCTCTCGCTCTCCCAAAGCTTTGAGCGCATGAACGCTTTTGCACAATGCAAATACGCTTGTTGCACATTGACGCGAATCACGAGTTTGGGCGCACGCACCTCTGTCGTGCACTGCGCGATATCCGCGGGAGCCACGCTTAAATCAGCCGCACCATTGACACGCAATGTCTCATCCACTCCAGGAATTAAAAACAACAAGCCGAGACGTCCGGTGTGAATGATATTTTCAAGCGTATCTAGACGATTATTACCGGGCGAATCCGGAATCAACAACGTATTGTCATCCATGACCTTGACGAAACCCGGCGTGCCGCCTCGAGGCGAGGCGTCGAGCACTTCGTCACCTCCCATGCTTGAGAGCACCACAAAGGGCGATAAGCTGATGTAGCGTTTGCAATGTCTATCCAAAGATGCTAATTGCTTTTTAATCGCCCGCTCTTTAGGCGACGCATAGAGCGTTCTGAGCTGTTCGAGCGTTTCGATTTTCATCTCACTCATCCAGTGTCGCGACAATTTTTCCAAAATGTTTATTGGTGCGCATGCGTTCGAAGGCCTGGGCGATATCCGCAAAGGCAAAAGTACTATCGATCGGAAGAGACAATTTTCCCGACTCAAGATGTGGGGCTAAGTCGCCTAATGCCAACGAGGTAATGCTTCTGACCTCCTCAACACTACGAGTGCGAAAGGTCACGCCGGTATATTTGATCCGCTTCAGTGCATGCAAATCAAAATCAAACTCAGCAAAGCGTCCTGCCATACGCCCAACGTTAACGATGCGGCCCAAGATCGCGCAGGCCTCAAGGTTTTGCGTGCCGAACGGTCCGGAGAGTTGATCAATAATCAAGTCGACTCCTTTGCCACCGCTCGCTTCGATCGCATGCTGAGGCCACTTCGGATCACTGTTATCGATCGCGACATCAGCACCAAATTTGGTGAGTTGCGAGCGTCTCTCTGCCGTGGTCGACGTACCGATCACGGTTTTTGCACCCATCAGCTTGGCGATTTGCATGGCCATCAGTCCTACGCCAGATGAAGCGCCTTGCACCAGAACCGTCTCACCTTTTTTTAATTCGCCTACCGTCACAATTGCATTGTGCATCGTTTTAATCGCGATCGGTAGCGTGACGGCTTGGGCAAAAGACATTGAAGCATTCGGTATATCGATGACTCGTCCCCAATCAGCCACGGCATATTCCGCATAGCCTGCCGATCCGGAACACATGACACGATCGCCTGGCTTGAATCCTCGTACACGCGCGCCCACTTCGACGACCTCTCCGGCCCATTCGATGCCAGGGATCGCGCCTACTCCACCGACGTTGCCGTGTGCGCCTCCAGCCAAAACGCCCAAATCGGCACGATTCAGACCACAGGCCCGGACCTTGACCAACACTTGGTCAGGACCTGCTGTAGGTTTGGCAACTTCTGCGATTTCAAAACCGCTCTTTGTCACAACGACTGCTTTCATTATGTGTTTTCCTATTGGGTAAGATGTGTGAACACATCGACAGTTATTTCAAATTCTCAATCGCACTTGGCACTCATACCACCATCGACAATCAACTCCGTACCCGTAATGAAACGCGCCTCATCCGAAGCCAGAAAGAGTACGGCATTCGCAGTGTCACGCCCATCACCCATAAAGGGCATTGGAATACGTGCCTGTCTGATTTTAAGTAAACGTTCAGAGTCGCCCGCGCTTTGTGCTCCAGCTAGCGTCGCCTCGACAAGAGGCGTATGCAATTGACCTGGCAATACTGTATTGATACGAATACCTTTTTTTGCGTACTCAACACCCACAACACGTCCAAACTGAATGACGCCGGCCTTGGCTGCGGCGTAACCAACTTGTGGCGCACCCGTAAAGCGGATGCCGGACGTCGAAGAAATATTGACGATCGCACCGGCGCCTTTCGCTTCCATGATGGGCATGACGTATTTACACATCAGAAAAACTGTTTTCAAATTTATATCAATCTGCTGATCCCAATTTTCTTCGGAAAGCTCAATCGGACCTCCACGAGAGGGACCTCCTACATTATTCACCAAGACATCGACCGTGCCATATTTTGCAACACACGTCTCGACAAGCTTTTGAATCGCGACGCTATCTGTGACATCGCAAGCGTATGGTGTGACATCACCCCCGGTCTGCGCAATCAGCGCAAGGGTCTCATCCATTGCCGTCAGCTCTTTATCAACGGCAAAGACCCGCGCGCCCTCTTGCGCAAAACGCACTGCAATCGCGCGGCCATTCCCCCAACCTGGACCGACACAACCCGCACCCGTCACGATCGCAACCTTGCCCGACAGTCTTCCTGATTGACTTACCATTTCATGTCTCTTAAGGTTATCGGGTTGCGGAGATAATGCCGCCATCTACAACGATGGTCTGCCCAGTGATATAGCGTGCCTCGTCGCTCGCCAAAAACACTACAGCGTGCGCTACATCCCAAGACTCACCCATATAACCCGCGGGCACTTGTTTGTGGCGATGGGCCACAAAGCCTTCGTAATCACCTTTTGCGTATTTATCCGCCAAGCGTTTTACAAGTGGTGTAAACATCAATCCAGGTGCCACGCTATTGAGTCGCACACCGCGGTCGGCATAAATGACACCCGTTGTTTTCATGAGTTGTTCGAGAGCCGCTTTGCCTGCTGCATATCCCACTTGTGGTTTACCAATGTACCGATGTGCGGCCACGGAGGAAATGCTAATCACGGAGCCACCACCTTGCGCAGCCATGGAGGGCAACACGTATTTGCAAGCCAGAAAAGCGCCTTTGACGTTCACGTCCATCTGATCATCCCAGGTTTCTTCGCTCATCGACACCGGATCACCCGGCTCGGAGCGCCCGACGTTATTGACCAAGATATCGATGCGGCCGTATTGCGCGATACACGCATCAACGAGAGTTTTGACATCTTCGGCCTTGGTCGCATCAGCCACCATGACATGCGCCGTGCCGCCTTCTTCAGTAATGATGCGTTTCGTTTCTTGCGCGGCCTCAAGACTGAGATCCGAGCCAAAAATATGCGCACCTTGTCGCGCCAATGCAACAGCAATGGCCTTGCCATTCCCCCAACCTTCGCCCAGTGTTCCACAGCCCGTCACCAGCGCGATCTTGCCATCTAGTCTGAACATAATGTCCCTTTTGTTTGTTGTTGTATGTGGAGTCATATTACCTGTGTGCCTCCTCAGGAGCAAAATCCTTTTTATCGCATACGGCGCAAGCTACTCAGTGCACGTCCAACTAGTGAAATTTAGCGACATAAAGAAAAAGGCCCGAACCTTACGGTTCGAGCCTCGAACGACCTTGACTCAACTTAACTCAGGCTCATTCTCTTAATTAGGTGAGATCACTCACCAACGATGCTAGCGTATCGTCAGGCAATGTTTCCACATGCATAGGATATTCTTTATGATCGCAACCTACCATCATCTGCGCGCCGGCTTTT